>CBFGNI010000250.1:0-4084 GCA_965650105.1 uncultured bacterium
AATACCATCTTTTATAGCTTTTTCGAAATTGAAAGTTGATGGAACATGCTTTACATAATACATAAAGCCACTAGGCTCGGGGGCTCCTTTGGCAAAGCGCGCTTTTGAAAGGTCTTCGGGTGTAATAACCGATGAAGTTTCAATAATAGGGTCGCTAACCAGGTACTCGCCATTTTCTTTGCCATACACCACGAGGTTGTGCGCATTAAAGTGGAAGCGGTAGGCTTCGGGCATGTAGGGTAAATAATATACGCTGCTCTGCATGCCTACCGGTTTGCCCGATGCCAAAACATCATCCAGCGCTTTATTGGCTTTTTCGGGTGTGCTGAATTTAGATGTTGCTATATCTATATGAAGCCGCTGCGTAACTCTTTTGAAGATAGCGCCCGGCCAGGTGCGGAAGGTGGTACCCGGTGTGCCGCTAACTTTTAAAAAGGGCAAGTGGCCGAAGAAAATGCCTGCGCCAATGCCGAAAGCCATAGGCTCGCTTATTTCTATACCCTCGTGGCGCAATAGATTGGCAGTAACCCCGCTTTCACAATGTGCGTGTTGGTAGTGCCTGAACTGTGTAGAACTCATGTATGCTGCAAGTAAAACTATTTACCAAAGTTAACCAACTCGGGTACGGTTATATTAAATATATTGGCATAAGTCTGAAGCATATTCTGCGAGAGACCGTTAAATACAGATGGCTTCATGTGGCGTTTCACCTGCCACTGCCATTTGCCTGCATACTTGGCCAGCAACGATAAATCCATAAGACTTTTCTTCATATAAAAAGCCAGCGGGCTTAATTCTCCTGCTTTAATGGCGGCAACAGTTTCTGCCAATTCCTCGTCTGCAGCATCCCAGGCTTGTTTCATGGCAAAATTCTCCGCTTCCCAGCCTGCGGAATTCACGCCTGTATATTTTCCATCTTTACCGGTGGCATATACCAGTTTCTTTAGCTTTTCACCCTCTTTAAAATTTTTAGGGTCCTGGGGTACTTCATTAATATTCATTACTGCTAATTAAAATACGTTAACAAATTTCGGTATTAAATGGCAATTAAAATTGTTAATGGGTGTTTTTCCGGTGGGTATTATTAACAAAAAAGTGTTAGATTGCTTTAAGGGAATTTTAACATTAGGTTGAAAATTACAGCACTTTGTTGAAGTGATAGTCAACAGAAAATAAATTCTCTTATATAACTGATGCAAATGTTTATCAAATTTTCGCCACCCCATTGGTAGCATTCTTTGTTAGTTAATGATATACATCATTAACTGAATACATTTAATAAAGTTCAAATTGCAATAATTACCCCAAACCAATACCTGTTTCATTTTAAACCTCTTCGTATGTTACGATCAGTAAGTAAGTTAAAAACCCTGAATGTCAAAGCGTGTATCCTGAAGACATCTTTAGTACTTGGTAGTATGTTCGCGGCTCTTTCAGGCCATGCACAATCTACCATCATGTCGCCAACAGTAAATGATGGTGGCTTTGAAAGTTCTCCTACCACCTGGAGTTTTGACCAGAATACAAGTTCCACTACTTCCGCTAATATGTGGGTGATAGGTTCTACAACAACAGGCACAAATATACCTGGCGTTGTAACGGGCTCGAACGCCGCATATATTACTACCAATGCTACCGGCGCGCCCTGGGCATATAGTACAGGTACTTCGCGCATTAGCCACATGTATAAAGATATCACCTTCCCTGCCGGTGAACCTGTTGTGACCATGAGTTTTTATTGGAGAGGCAGAGGTGAGAGTACTGCATGGGATAATGCTTCAATATATTTAGCACCCACAACGTATTCTTTACCTACCTCACCGCCCAATGCCAGTACCAATACTATGACGGGCGCTGATCTTATATGGGCGGAAACCGTACCCAGCAGTCTTGGCGCATATACATTGGTAACACTTACCATACCTCAATCATTAATAGGTAATAGCACCGCATCTGTAGATAAAAAGCTGATTATTACCTGGAAGAATGATAATGGCGGTGGTAGCCAGCCACCCATTGCGATAGATGATATTACTATTACTTCTGCCTGCCAACCGGTAGCAGTAACCGGTCCAAGCACTATATCATCTACCGGTGCAACTTTAGCATGGACAGCCTTTACAGGTGCTACAGGCTACCAGGTGCGCTACAAACTGGTATCGGATCCTGCAACGGTAACTACCTGGGCTACCCCAACCAGCGTATCGGGCGGTACTACTACATCGCTGGCAATAAGTGGCCTTACCAGCAGCTCTGTATACGAATATCAGGTAGCAGCAGTAGGGGCATCGTGCACGCTTTTTTCTGCCTCCAGTACATTTTCTACTATATGCTCTTCTGTAGCTATACCGCAAACAGAGGGCTTTAATACGGCAAGTACAACAACATTCCCAACCTGTTGGACTTCTACTATTCTTACCCCTTCTTCAAATTCTACAGCACCTACGTTTACTTTTGAAACTTCGGGATCTAATCCTACTACCTCTCCGTACGAGGGAACGAGAATGGTTAAATTCAATTCATACAATAATGACGGTGGTGTTGCAAGACTAACATCACTTCCTGTTTCTACCGTTGGTGTTACAAGTGTAGATGTTGGCTTTAGGTGGAGATTTGATGGTAATACTTCTTACAACTCAGGCACCTATTTAAATGAGGGTGTACAAGTACAATACTCAACAAACGGTGGTGCAAGCTGGGCAGATGTCGGCTCTCTTATAACACGTACCGGCACGTCAACCGCATGGGCGCAGCAAACCATAACTTTGCCATCGGCAGCAGCCGGCCAAAGCATACTGATGGTTGGGCTTAAATTTGTTTCTACTTATGGCGATAACCAATATCTCGATTCCTTTTCAATAAGTGCTACGCCTGATTGTGTTAAACCAACCAGCCTGACTGCGACAGTTACATCTCCTTCCAGCGCCAGCCTTGTATGGGTGGCCCCTTCAAGTGGCGGCGCACCTATTGGGTACGAATATGTAGTATCAACCAGCAGTGCTACCCCCGCTACGGCTGCCGGTACAGGTACTTTAGTAACTACAACATCTGCTTCTATTCCAAGCCTATCGCCCCTTACAACTTATTATGCTTTTGTTCGCAGCAAATGTTCACCAACCAGTTTTAGCGATTGGACATTAAGCGCTACATTCACTACTCCATGCAATACAGTAACCTTAACACAATTTGAAGGTTTCAATACAAGCAGCACTACAACACTGCCAAGTTGCTGGAGCGAGGCAGTAGTAGCCAGTGCTTCAACAGCTCCGACTTTAACATTCGAAACATCAACAGCACACCCAAGTGGATATGATCCGTATGAAGGGACAAGGATGGTCCGTTTCAATTCTTATAGCAGCCAAAGCGGCGCAAAGATCAGGCTGATCTCGCTATCGCTAAATACTACTGCAAATACAAGTGTGGATGTAGATTTTAAATGGTTTGAAAGCCCTAACTACTCCGGCTCGCCTAATAATGTGCAAGTACAATATTCTTTAGACGGTTCTACCTGGGTAAATGCAGGTTCAGCAATAGGAGGCTATGGTTCAGTGGCTGCATGGAAAAATAAAACTGTGACGTTACCGGCTGCTGCAGCAGGTAAAAGCTTACTGTTTGTAGGGTTCTTATTTACTTCAGATTATGGAGACGACTGCTACCTGGATGCAGTACGTATTCGTGAAACACCTACTTGCTACCCGCCTACCAATATAACCGCTACGGTGACAAGCGCAACAAGCGCTACGCTAAACTGGACAGCGCCAACCCTGGGCAATACACCGCCTGCAAACTATGAATATGTGTTATCGACAAGTAGCACAGTACCCACATCGGCAGGTACAACATTGCCGGGCAGTAGCACCAGCCTGGCCGTTACCAGTACCACTTCGGGCAGCAGTTTAACAGCTAACACTACTTACTATGTATATATGCGTAGTAAATGCAGTGCTACAGACTCCAGCGACTGGTCGGAAGTAACGACATTTACCACGCCTTGTACATCGGCTACACTTCCATATTTGGAATCGTTTACATCAACAAGCTTACCAAGTTGCTGGGTAACTACTGAAGGCAGCGGTGGCGCATC
>CBFGNI010000251.1:0-4044 GCA_965650105.1 uncultured bacterium
GGTCAGACCTCGATAGCCGCCCCGAACATATCAGGCAGGTTGCAGAAGCATCGCTTAAGCGGTTGAAGACGGATGTGATAGACTTGTTATACCAGCACCGTGTTGATCCTAACGTACCTATTGAAGATGTAGCCGGTACCGTAAAAGACCTGATACAGGAAGGCAAGGTAAAACACTTCGGCCTGTCGGAAGCGGGTGCGCAAACCATACGCCGCGCACATGCAGTACAGCCGGTTACCGCATTGCAAAGTGAATATTCACTATGGCACCGAAAACCAGAAGCTGAGATAATACCAACAATTGAAGAGCTGGGTATTGGCCTGGTGCCCTACAGCCCATTGGGCAGGGGTTTCCTTACCGGTAGCTTTGATAAGAACACTAAGTTCGATAGCAATGACTTCCGTAATTCTATTCCACGCTTCACGCCCGAGGCATTAGCCGCCAATCAAAACCTGGTCGATCTGCTGAAGCGTGTAGCCGAACAAAAGAATGCTACACCTGCACAAATAGCATTGGCATGGCTGCTGGCACAAAAACCCTGGATAGTACCTATACCGGGCACCACCAAACTAAGCCGGTTGGAAGAAAACATAGGCGCTGCTGAAGTACACCTTACAACTGACGACCTGGACAGCATTAATACAGCGCTTGAAAATATAACTGTATTTGGCAACCGCTACACCGAAGAAACAGAAAAAAAGACAGGACTATAACTTAATTGGTTCACAAAAAATAAACAGCAATAAAACAACATGTCAGCAACAAACACAAAAGCATTTGGTACTGAAGCGGCAGACGCTTCACTGCAACCAATGAATATATTGCGCAGGGAGGTAACACCAAAAGATGTAGAGATAGAAATACTCTACTGCGGTGTATGCCATTCCGATCTGCACACGGCAAGGAACGACTGGGGCGGAACTGTGTACCCCGCAATACCCGGCCATGAAATAGTAGGTAAGATAACCAAAGTGGGCAGCGAGGTAACCAAATTCAAAGTAGGCGATACCGCTGCTGTTGGCTGTATGGTTGACTCTTGCGGCGAATGCAGGAACTGCCAGCAAGACCTGGAGCAATATTGCACCAACGGCTTCACCGGTACTTACAACGGACAAGACAAGCACATGCCCGGCAAACGTACCTATGGCGGCTATTCGGAAAAAGTAGTGGTTGATGAACACTTCGTACTGAAGGTGCCGGAAAACCTTGATCTTGCGGCGGCTGCACCTTTGCTATGCGCAGGCATCACCACATGGTCGCCGCTGAGGCACTGGAATGTAGGCAAGGATAGCAAAGTAGCCGTTGTGGGCTTAGGTGGCCTTGGGCACATGGCTATAAAGCTGGCTAAGGGCTTGGGGGCGCATGTTACATTATTCTCCCGTACACCCGAAAAGAAACAAGACGCTATGGACCTTGGTGCCGATCAGGTTATTATATCAACCAACGAAAACGAGATGGAGGATGCAAAAGGAGCGTTCGACCTCATTATCGATACCGTGCCTTATGTACACGACCTGAATGGTTATATAGCCACACTAAGTGCAAGTGGTACGCTGGTGCTGGTAGGTTTCTTAGGCAACCTGGAACCTATGCTGAATACCGCACCTATGGTAATTGGCCGCAAGGCTATATCAGGTTCGCTTATTGGCGGCATAGCCGAAACACAGGAAATGCTCGACTTCTGTGGCAAACATAATATCACTTCAGAAATAGAGATCATCAACATACAAGATATAAACGAAGCATACGAACGCATGCTGAAAAGCGATGTACGCTATCGTTTTGTTATCGATATGGCTTCGCTGAAAAATTAATACCGCACTATTTACCATTAAATAAGGGCCGCTAAACTGCGGCTCTTATTTTTTTAAATGCAGCGCTTATGCCTGTAGCAAAACATCCCCCTAACCTCGTTATCTTTATTTACAATACCTGATTTTATGCACGGCTATCTGGGTCAATACATCTTTCTTATACTCATTATACTAGGGCTGGTAATGCTGGCCAATAAGCTAAAGCTGGCTTACCCTATTGTGCTGGTAATAGGTGGCCTGGTGCTTAGCATTACCGCTCAGTTCTCGCATATCACCATCAAGCCCGATCTTGTATTCCTTATCTTTCTGCCACCGCTTTTGTACGAGGCTGCCTGGCAAACATCTTGGAAGGAGCTTTGGCGATGGCGGCGTATTGTTACCAGCTTCGCCTTCCCCATAGTCATCATCACATCCTGCCTTATTGCTTTTGTATCCACCGCTATTATACCCGGTTTCACCCTGGCTTTAGGCTTTTTGCTGGGCGCTATCATATCACCCCCCGATGCTATATCGGCCACTACCATTATGCGGCAGGTAAAAGTACCACGCGCTATGGTAAGCATTATTGAAGGGGAAAGCCTGCTGAACGATGCTTCTTCGCTTATTATATTCCGCTTTGCACTGGCGGCGGTTATTACTGGCCAGTTTCATTTTCAGGATGCGGCTATCAGCTTCTTGCTGGTTATTGTCATGGGTACGCTTATTGGCCTGGCAGTAGGCTGTATCGTTTACTGTATTCACCGTTACTTGCCCACTACGCCCAGTATCGATATAGCGCTTACATTGGTAACACCCTACTGCATGTATTATTTAGCCGAGCATTTTCACTTCTCGGGTGTACTGGCAGTAGTGAGTGGCGGGCTTTTCCTGTCGCATTTCAGGCAGCGTATCCTCAACTACCGCAGCCGTATTGAAAGTGTGAATGTATGGGGTAGCCTGGTGTTTGTATTGAACGGATTAGTATTTATGCTGATAGGCCTGCAACTGCCATCTATTGTGCAACAACTGGGCGATGTGAGCCTTACTACAGCTATCGGTTATGGTCTGGCCATATCGGGCGCACTAATGCTGGCAAGGCTGCTGTGTACCTACGGCGCAGCATTGTTCACACGTGTAGCCAGCCATTTTATAACAGTTGCCGATGCCACCCCAAGCTGGAAGGCCCCGCTGGTATTTGCATGGGCAGGTATGCGCGGCGTGGTATCGCTGGCGGCGGCTTTATCTATACCATTGCTGGCCAGCGACGGTATAGCATTCCCGCACCGCAGCCTGATACTGTTCATCACCTTTGTAGTAATACTTACCACGCTGGTTTTGCAGGGGCTTACATTGCCCTGGCTTATACGCAAGATAAATATGGAAGACAGGTACACAGCCATACCCGAACACCAACAGGAGCTTATTATACAAAAAAAGCTGGCGCACTATTCGCAGCAGTATATACAAGACCATCACCCCAATGCCATACGCCATAACGGCCATCTTGCCAACCTGCAGGCAAGGCTTGCGCTCGACCTGAAACTGCTGGAGGAAGAGATGGGCAGCGAAACCATGCAGGAAAGTGAGCTGCGCAGGTTTCAGCATATATACCTCAATATGCTAGCGCACCAGCGAACTATACTCGATAAGATGAATACCAAAGCCGAATTTGATGAAGAGATCATCCGCAAATACCTGGCAATAGTTGACATGGAAGAATATAAACTGCGGGAGAAGCTATCGGAGCTGTGATAGATTAATAGTCATAACCATACACCAAATAAAATAAAGACGCTAACGCAGTACCATTTTCAAAAACCTGTCGGTTGTATAAGTGGCTAACTGGCCGCTGGGGCCATACAACGTATAGTCGCAACCATGCGTGGCCCAGGGCAGTGTCAGCAAAAAATGCTTTGCACCTGCGGCCTTCAGTTTTGCTTCCAGCCTGGTGCTGTGCTCATAAGCACATAGCGGGTCGGTAACGCCATGCACACTCAACGTAGGTGGTACATTAGCCGCTATATTTTCAACCGATGAGCTGTATGCATACAATTCGGGCAGTTGTTTATATGTTCCACCAATATAGTCCTCTATCACCTTGCACGAATTAAACACCAAAGGGTTGGCGGGGTTGTGGTACCCCCATATTATATCGGCAGGCCCATAGTAATTTATTACACCTTTTATCGAAGGTTCATTCAAAGTATATGCTGACACCAACGCTATCTCAGCCCCAGCCGAGCGGCCCAGT
>CBFGNI010000252.1:0-3975 GCA_965650105.1 uncultured bacterium
TAAACACATTACTGTCGCCTTTATAATTACTTGAGCTCACACAAGTTATTAAGCCTTGTGCAACTGTAGTAGATGTACTTACAGGGCCTGTGAGGACACAACCAACAATAGAATCTTTAGTTGTTGTACCAGCTATTGTAATAGCTGTAGTGCCAACGGGATGAAGGGTAACTTTTTTTATAGTTGTGTATGATACATTATTCATTCCAAAAACAGATGCAGCGTTCACACCATCAATAATTACATTGGCTGCTATTCCACTCTCCGATTTAAATGTAACCCGATTGGTTGGGCTGCTACCTGCAATTGGCCCATTTATAACACCTGCATCGGTATAACTACCATCCCTGATGATGAAATTTACTGGGCCGCAAATGCCTGCAAGATTAAGCGCATCTATCGCTTCTTTTACATCAACAAAATCAGGGTTTACCCCACCAACATAATAATCGCCGATCAATGATTTTTGTATAATGTACGTCATTGTATCATCAGTGTTCACTGTATCCGCATTGCCATTGGGTAATGTTGTCCAGGCTTTAATTGTGCGTGGCGCATTCCCAAAAGTCACACCTGTACCTATTGTTGCAGTAACGGTATTACTGCCTGGGCCTAATAATGAAGGGATCGGAGCACCACTATATGTAAATGGTGTTTGCGGTATACCATCCAACAGCCAATCTATTTCTACAGTATTTATTTCATTAGTACCATTATTTTTTAGCTCTACTTGTATATCCTGTGTACTGGTACAAAAGTTTATCGGGCCTACCAGGCTACCTAAACCAGCATTATCTGGCCTGTCAGCAGGAATAATATCTACACCAAATTGGTAACTATATTCTCTTGAAGTACCGGTAGGATTTGTAGTTATTTTACCATAGCGCTGAGTATGCACACCTGCGTAGGCAGGATCAACTGGCGATCCACCTGATCTAAGTGTAAAACCGCCTGATGTTTTTGTGCCATGCGTTATATCAACAATTAATGTTTGTGCAGGGTCAAAATAAAATGGCGTAGTCAACGTAATTGGTATCCATTGGTCTATTACCAATGGCCCGGTAACTGTAAATGTACTTGCAGGGTAAACGGTAGTAAGCCCTGTTTGGTAACCTGTATTAAGGTTTGTAACAGCGCTTTGCCCCATGCTTACTTCAAAATTATTGAACACATGGTTTACCGTACTATTATTAGCCCCTATCCTAAAATATATTGTCGTTATCATACCAGGCAATACATTGCTTCCTAAGTCACCAGGAAGATATATCCACTGAGAACGGTAACCATTATAAGTTGTACTTGAGCCTAATGGTATAGAATTACTACTGGTAGCACCTGGGCCGGTATAGGCATATTGTGGTGTTTGTCCTTGAACTGCATTGCTCATACCAGCCAGCAATACAGTTAGGAATAGGATAAATAAGTTTATGTATCTCATAAAAATAGAGTTAACAATAGTTATACATTAAAATATAGGCTACATGAATAGAATATTTACATGCAAGTGCCTGTATTTTCTAAATTGATTGTTTGTTACCAAACTGCCCTCCCTTACAGGCCAGAAAATGGATTAATCTATACTTAATTACTAAAGCAAAACAGATGCAATCGTATAGCAAAAATAACGCTTTGTACATTAAGATGAACACAACGATTGTTAAAATAGATTTACTGAACAGTCAATCTATTCTGTCCGGCCTTTGCCTGCTGATCTATCGAATTTTGAAAATCGTGCCCCTTCATAGTAAGGCATAATTTATATGCCGAAATGGCGTCTGTTTTTAATCCTCTTTTTTCAAACATCAAGCCCAGCTGCAATGCTGCGCGCGCAGCAAAATACTCCTTACGTCCTTTGCCAATAGTTATAGTTCGTTTATAATATTGTACTGCGTTATTGTATTGGCCCAACTCATCATATATTCTACCTGCTCTGAAATTATACTCCACCTTATCTATTATTTCAGAAAAATCATTTTCGTTTTTTCCGGCGATACTATTTAGTGCTCTAGTATAATAACCCCCGTCTATTAACAACCGCACCTGCAAGAGAGTTTTATTAGGCCAATCGCTATTTTCAGCAAAGCGTTGTGCTTGCTTGTCCGCATCAACCTGGGTATTGCCCGTCTGCATAATTTTAGTTCTCCAATATATTGCTTGCTTCATATCATTGCGCATATAATACTGCAAGGCCATTCTTTGTAGCGCATCTTTTACAAACAACTTGCCATTGAATCGTTTTATAAATTTCTGAAAATATGAAAGACAATCGTCATCCAGTTTCATTTGCAAAGCACATGCCATTTCATAATCAAATATGGGGAACATATTGTATTCAACTTCATTGCGCATGTCGTTTAATACTTGTATAGCCTCATCTGCCCTGCGATAGTTTACTGCTATATTCGCCTTTACGAAAGCATTCATCAGGTTGTTGTCTGTATTATATTTCTGGGTATGCATAAAAGTCCAAACCTCTTGCTGCTTCGACTGTAAATAGAATTTCAAATAACAATAGTATAGTACCGACTCATTATAAAGCAGATCATCTGGGCTATGATTATTTACAAACTTTTCCAACTCTCCAATACCATGTCTTATATTCCCCTTCATACCAAAAATAGAAGCTACCCATTTATAATTATCGGGTATGGCACCTAATACTGCCTCTTCCATACTGAAAAACACATTGTTATACTCAAACTGAGGAAAACGCTCCTTATTTTCTTTCAACAGAAGGAATGATTTCCTGAAAGCCATGGCGGCTTTCCAGTCTTCACCGAAACGTATATTTACAAATGCCCAATGTAAATAAATTCCTGCCTGGCAAAAACGATGTAACGGAGAATGTTCATCACCTTTTTGAAGTAATGCTAACCGCTCTTCCTGGTGTGCCTTACGCTGTATAAAATCGTTTCTATCACCATTAAAAAGCAATAGCACACAATCTTCGTAATCAGCTATATAGGTAGCCATCAAATTATAAGGATTAGCAATTATTTCCTGCCTGATAGCTGAATTACCTTGCGCTATACGGAGAGAAAGATAGTGGTTGTATGCCTTTTGGCAACCCTGAGTATATTGATAACTATACTTAGGCGTAGCGTACAACCACTGGTTACATACCAAAAAGATAATTGTAAGTGTATATTTGACATGTATTTGTTTCAAAGCAGCGCAAAAATACTACAAAACAATTTTTATATTTATGGTGAAGTTCTGATATGAGGTATAGTATTTGTATGTATCTGTTTCACAAGATTTATGTGGCTTTTTTGCCACACAAATCTTTTTGCGTTAGCAAAAACGATATAAAACAAAATTAAATAGCCTAACAGCTATTTTTGGCATAGCATTTGAAAACTATCTTTTAACCAACAAAAATCGACTATTTATGAAATCAATCCGCAACATTGCTTTTGCTGCCATCCTTACGATCGGCGCTTTCAGTGCAGTAACCTACACTTCTTGTAATAAAGATGAGTGTAAAGGTGTAGAATGTGCCAACGGTGGTACTTGTATCGCAGGTGTATGTAATTGCCCTACCGGCTATGAAGGAACTTTATGTGCAGATAAAACTCGTGACAAATTTGTAGGAACATGGACTGGCTCTGATGCTTGTTCTTCTGGCGACTACAACATCACACTTACTATATCTAGCTCTGCTAATGCAATAAATGCCCTTGTAAGCAATGCTGGTGGTTTTGGTAGTGCTGTAAATATAACGGGTGCAGTAAGCAGCTCCACTACATTGACTTTCACTAATGCTAGTGTTGGTGGTGGTAGGACTTTAACAGGTACAATGACCTTCAATGGTAGTTCAATGCAATTTGTTTACAGCGTAACACCTGCTATAGGCGACGTTGACAATTGCACTGGTACTTATAGCAAACAATAATATAACCCATAATAAAAAGAAGCGGCCCCCATTGCGGGCCGCTTCTTTTTATAACTAATTGAATTGATTATTTATTAGTA
>CBFGNI010000253.1:0-3966 GCA_965650105.1 uncultured bacterium
GCGAAAATGAGCAATGGCAATATAGCTTATGATGAGCTGCAACAACTAAGCGACCGCATAACTGAGGTTACCAAGTTGCTGGAAGAAAAAGAATTGCGCTGGCTGGAGCTTAGCGATCTTATGTAAGTATCTCTCTCAAATGACATTAAAAAAAAGGGCGCAATATGCGCCCTTTCTATGTAAAGTATATTGTAGCATTATGGTGTACCGCGCACTGGTGGCGGTGTAGGTGCCGCATCGCTTGAAGAAGAACTTCTTGCGCCTTTAGGCGCACCGTCGAACTCGAACAATAACGAGAAACGGAAAGTATTAGAAAGCGGGTTGCGATTGATACCACTACCTGAAGGCACTAAATATGCAAAGTTCAGGTTGAATATTTGATAACGTACACCTAAACCGCAGGTAAAATATTTACGGTCGCCTTTGTCTTTATTTTCATAGAAATAACCTGCACGTACCGCAAATTGGTTTTGATACCAATATTCAGCACCTACCGATACCTGGTATTCTTTCAGCTCTTCGCTAAAGCCGCCTGGTGCATCGCCAAAAGAACCCAGCATGCCCGATACTATACCTTTATCGTAGTGAGGATCGAATTTAGGTGTACCTGTAGTAGATGTATCGGTTGGCGTAGGTACCAATAGCTTATTGATATCAAGCGCGAAAGTTATTTTGTTGTACTCGTCAGTTTGTACAGTATATGCACCACCTAAACCCAGGTTGATAGGAATAAAATCTCTACGGCTTGAGTTGTACGAAATTTTTGAGCCGACATTGCTTAATACCGCACCTAAGCTCAGGTTAGTATTACGAAACTGATCCAGTTCTTTTGTTTTAGTGTAGTAGATACCCAGATCGGCCCCAAAAGCATTACCGGGTTTGTAGTTGGCAGTTGCACCACTGGCGCTGAGGCCCGATGCAATAGCTGAATGTATATAGCGGAAGCTTAAACCGGTAGATAAGTATTCTGATAGTTTACGGCTATAACCCAGATCAAGGGCAAACTCATTAGGCTTGCCTGTACCCAAAGGTTCAGCGTTAACACCTGTATAGTTAATTTCACCAAGTGAAAAATAACGCAATGAACCGCTTATTGCCTGGTTATTATCCTGCCCAAACTTGGCAAAACCCGAGAGGTAAGCCAGAAATATATCAGGCACCAGATCTTTAAGCCAGGGGGTATAAGTAGCCGATATACCATACTTTTTAGTATTGAACGGCATTTTCGCAACGTTCCAGTACTGCGCATTGGCATCGGGGCTAATAGCTATACCAACGTCACCCATAGCGCCTGAACGGGCATCGGGCGAAATTCTCAGGAAGGGGACTGCGGGTGTGATAGTGTTAGTTGAGCCATCCAGATTGGCATCTTGTGCAAACGCCGCAGAACTTATAAAGCAAGTGGCCAGCGTTAGCCCTAACAGTCCGAAACTCTTTACCATTCTATATTGTTAAATTTAAAGTTTTACAAAGGTATCTATTTTGGACATCAAACAACGTGCCCAATTTCGTAAGGCAATATACTTAATGACCACTATATTTAACGTGTAATGACTAATTTTTGGTATGCCATAGTTTGAGAACCTTTTGGCGTTGCTATTTTCATACGGTACAAATACACCCCAGATGGTAATAAAGCGCCTGTATCGGTTGCGCCATCCCATATTATCTCATCGCTGTGGCTGCCTGTAGGTGTAAAGTCTTGTTTTAATGTGCGTACAAGCGAACCTCCTGAAGTATAGATATTTATCTCTGTTGTCATTTGTTCATCTGGGTGGTTATGCTCAAACCTGAAATGCGTCTTATCGCTAAACGGGTTAGGGTAATTGATAAGTTCCTGCACCTTTACAATACTTCCGTTTGCCACTTCAAAATCTACATATCCTACGCCAGAGTTGTTATTTACATCCCATGCCTTCACGGTCATTCTATGCTTGCCTTCAGGCAGATTGGCCAGCGGAAAGCTAACATAGCCGCGCTTATAGGTGTTAGGGGCAGTTTCATAATAATCATTCATCACATATTGATTAGCCACATCTCCGTCTAAAATAGCCACAAGATCGTGCCCAATGCTGTTGCCGGATACATTAATGCCTGTCTCGTCTTCAAGTATCACAAATAGCAGTGTGTTAGGGCCTGTTAAGCCACCATTGCGAAATAAGCTGTCGCCTATATATGGTTTAACTACCGGCGGGTTTTCCTCTATCCTGGGGTTATCTGAAAAACCACCTACCGTGGGGTTAAAATCGGCACCGGCGGCATCTGTTTCTCCATTTTCCACATAATAGCTCACCTTACCTTTTCCATATTCATAGTTAATATCTTTAGGCGCTATAAATGCCACTGAGAATTTACCGTTAGTAACAGTTGCTTTACCCCTGTAAATAACATTATTCAGCAGTTTGAATTCCTTCTCGTTCCAGTAAGTTTCTTTTTTTACAGTACGCGGTTTATCAAAAAATGTCACATCAAGCCTGCCAGTAAAATCAAGCAGGTTATTATCCTTATCTACTACTTTACCATTTATTATGTATTCGCCAAGAGCGCCTATAGAATCAGTAGGCTGGCCGGTTGCACCATCTAAAATCGATTCTGTTTGAACAAAATATTCGGGGAAGTCAGGTTCAAGCGCCGGGTCTCCGAAAAGTGCAAACTTCCTTAGCCCTATTGTATATTTTGTGCGTGCATAAGTAATATTTTTACCTAAGCGCAATGCCTCACCAAAGGTGTTCCATTTACCATCTACATGCTGAAATTGAGCAGAAAGAAAATCCTGGTTCAACACCCTGTTATCTCCTGCAAAAACTAATTGCGTAGTGGTAATTGCAGCAATGCAGCCACCATCTGGTTTAATAGCCAGTGCCTCACCGGCCGATACATATTCCGGGTGGTCGAAACGGCCAAAATCACAGGTAGCGGTTATAATGAAAGGCAGTTTATCAATATTGCTCCACTTATTATAATCTTCAGCAGTAAGTATGCGTTCGTCCGACCATACCTCTGTATTACCATGACCGCTGTAGTTGATCATGAAAGTACCTTTGTATATATTGTCGTTTATCAGCTTGTTGGCATCGGGTGCACGCGGCCCGGCTGGTGTTGAATTGATATTGGTAATATCAAGGTAAACTTTGCCATTGTTATAAATGTTGCTGTTTTTTGATACTACGGAGTCCATCACTTCTGCATCTCCTAAGTGCTCACCTGCCCTGTCTTCATTATCAGCTACAAATGTGGTAGCAAGGCGCCATTTACCTAGCGATGCTGCACTTTTATAGTGTTTTACTTTTTCTATCATTTGCATAGCCTGGTCTGCGTTAATAACAGGAAACCGTCCTACACCCATATCCATGGTGTTGATGATATTGCCATTCGATATATCCTCATTATCATCTAAAAAAGTAAAAAAGTCATCGTTGCAATACATATCGATACCGGCACCCCATCCTCCTGATTCGTATGTGGGAACTATGTTGGTATTATTCGGCAAACGATCTTTATAGTCGTATGATGCATCGCCGAATAGTAATAAATTCTTAGGCATCTGCGCTACGTCAGTACCTGCGCGCAGGTAAAACATGCGTGCAAAATCGCGTATGGCAGAAATATCCTGAGAGCCTGATGAGAACTCGTTGTACACTTGCTGCGGCGTTGCTATCAGTACACGCATACCACTGCGGTTTCGGTGAAAATCTGCAAGCTGGTTAGCTGCACCCAAAAACTCTGCAGGCGCTATAATAATATAGTCTACCTGTGCTGATGCGTGTAGGTTCTGGTTGGCAACAGTACTTATATATTCAGGTGCCTGAAAATTTACGTCTTTAAATGCAGCGAACTCGTGCAGCGTACTTGCATCCTGAGTAAAAGTATAAGTAGTGCCATTTAGTGCGCCATTCATTAATACAGGTGTTTGGGGGTCAGTTACATCCCAAACCTGCGTGCCCGAATTAGCATTACCCAATTGAT
>CBFGNI010000254.1:0-3911 GCA_965650105.1 uncultured bacterium
TCCAATGCCATACCAATAAGATTTATCTATAAAAGAAAAGGCGCCATAAATAGCGCCTTAAACTGTTATAAGATTATATGGTATAAACTACCAGTCCATCCCTAAGCTTAGGTTCAAACCATGTACTTTTGGGTGGCATTACATTCCCACTGTCTGCTATATCGAACAATTGCTTGATACTTACCGGGTAGCAGGAAAATGCGGCAGCCATATCACCACTGTCCACGCGTTTTTCCAGTTCGCCCAGGCCACGGATGCCGCCCACAAAGTCCACACGTTTATCAGTCCGTGGGTCATTTATATTCAGCAGTTTCGACAGTATATTATTTTGCAAAATGGTTACATCCAGTATGCCTATAGGATCTTTGGTAAACGTTCCTTCTTTTGCTTCCAGCTTATACCATTTACGATTGATATACATACCAAACTCATGCGGCTTGGCTGGCTTTATTGCCTCTTCCTGCGGAGCTGAGAGCTGAAAATCTTTTTTAAGCGCTTCGATAAATTCTTCCGCACTCATGTGGTTTAGATCTTTCACCACACGGTTATAATCCATTATTTCCAGTTGGCTTTCAGGGAAGATGCACGTGATAAAAAAGTTAAACGATTCATCGCCGGTTATCGACATGCCTGCATCGCGCATTTCCAGGCATACTTTAGCTGCCGATGCTGCACGGTGGTGGCCGTCAGCTATATACGTGGCCGGCACTTGTTCATTAAATATCCTGCTGATACTTGCCACTTTTGAATAGTCATCAACTACCCAAAGCGTATGCCTTATATCATCTTCAGCCTTAAAATCGTAAGTAGGCTCATGGCAGTTTTTCCAATCGGCAATTATTTTATTGATCTCTTTATTGTCCTTATATGCCAGGAACACTACACCCGTTTGCGCACGTGTGGTTTT
Source organism: uncultured bacterium (assembly GCA_965650105.1). GTDB lineage: Bacteria > Bacteroidota > Bacteroidia > Chitinophagales > Chitinophagaceae > Polluticoccus. Next base: position 908 of record CBFGNI010000254.1, read on the forward strand.
TATATGGTTTATCCTATCCAGCTCTTTTTCAGGTCTTGTAAACTCATGCTTTTTAATAACACCATTAAAATAATCATCTATCGACGATCCGCAGATAAGACCGGTTTGTTCACGTCCATTCATTACCAATTGATAGATATAATAACTAGGTTCATTATCCTGTATTAATATCTTATCCTCTACTAATTGGTCAAGATTCTCTTTTGCTTTATCATATACCTGCTGGCTATGTACATCTACGCTTTCAGGAAGATCTATCTCAGAACGTGTAACATGATAAAAATGATACGGCTCTTTTTTGTATTCTCTCGCTTCACTTACGCTTACTACGTCGTAAGGTAGCGTAGCCATTTTGGGTGCAATTTGTTTGGTTGGTCTAAGCCCTTTGAAGGGGATAATTTTAGCCATGTTCTTTTTTTAAATTTATTTGCCTGCAAATGTTTGTTCAAATTCTTTCATAGTCTCAGTCAACACCTCAACGTCTTCTTTTGTAATCGCGTTGTATAGCGATGCCCTGAATGCTCCTGCCGACCAGTGCCCTTCTATGCCAATAATATTCCTGTCTTCACAATAATTTATAAATGCCCTTTCTGTTTCCTTATCTTTTGCATGGAAACATACATTCATTTTGCTCCTGTCTTCTTCTTTTACCGTGCAATGAAATAATGAATTCCTTTCTATCTCGTTATACAGCATTGCTGCTTTAATATTGTTCTCTTTCTCTATCTCATCTATACCTTTGTTCTTTATCCATCTTAAATTAAGCAGCGATGTGTAAATAGCAAATACAGGTGGCGTATTCAATACCGATCCCTTTTTTACATGTTCTGCATAACTCAGCATGGGCGGTAAAGCCCTTTTATTTTCCTTTAGTAATTTCTTATTAATAATCACCAATGCCACGCCCGCAGGCCCCACATTTTTTTGTGCGCATGCATAGCACATTGCAAATTTGGTATAGTCAATATCCCTGCTAAAAATATCGCTGCTCATATCAGCTATTAACGGCACATCCGTTTCAGGGATATTTTTTAACTGCGTGCCAAAAATGGTATTATTGGTTGTTATATGCAAATACGCCAGTTCATTTGGCACAAGAGGCCATGTAGGTAACTGCTGGTAATTATTTTCTTTTCCCGATGCCAGCACACTTACTTTACCATAGTAGCCTGCATATTCTATTGCTTGCATAGCCCAGTAGCCGGTATCTAAAAATCCCGCCGTTTCCTGTTCACCTAAAAAGTTCATGGGTATCATGCAGAACTGCAACCTGCCACCACCATGCATCCAAAGCACTTCCTGGTCAGCATCAAGCTTAGCGATTTCTTTTACAAGAGTTTTGCTTTCTTCCAGTATAGCATCAAAATATCTACCCCGGTGCGGAATCTCTAAAATGGAAAGCCCCGTACCATTATAATCAACTATTGCTTCCGACGCTTTCTGTAAAACTTCTTTGGGTAACGCCGCAGGGCCCGCATTGAAGTTTATCATCTGCTTAGTGCTTTTCATGCGGCTGTTCCTCCATACTGGTTATGCCACCACTCACAGCAAATTTCATGGCTTCGGCAGCATTCATTTTAGTTATCGGTTTTATATTATTAGGCTCTACTATTATTACATAGCCCGATACCGCGTAGGCATGGGGTAGGTAAACCGCTATTTTATTCACCATCCCCAGGTAAGACATATCTTTCTGTGTCATGAACCCTATACGCCAAACTTCAGGATTATGATTAGTGCATACCCATACCGGTTTATTGAATCTTTTTTTGTCGCCCACAAATGAACCCATCACATCTTTTATGGAAGAATAGATGTATTTGATACCGGGTATATGTTGCAACAGGTAGTCGAACGAATCGAACAGCATGCGACCCAGAAAAAAGCGGGTGCCCATATAGCCAATAAAGGTGACTGCAGCTATTATGATGAAAAACCCTAGGCCTCTGGGTACCCAAGGCACCAGGCTATCAACACTATTAAAAACTATATAGATTATATATGCAGTCATTGCTATAGGGCTTAGTATCAACAAGCCCTGCAGAAACGAACGGAATAATATCGTGGCGAACTTCCGCATTAAAAAAAGAATGTGCCAAAGTTACACCTTTGGCACAGGTAAAACTATATTTGTCTTATTCTTAATTTTTTATTCGCAAACCCTGTTTTGTTATGAAGCGTTTACTGCTTTTAACGCTTGTCCTATTTGTACTTATACCCCCCTTGTTTGCACAAAGCAAATGGGATGGCCTGGGCATAGAAGCTAACCTTATGAGCGGGAAAATGATAAGGCATACGCCCAAATTCCCTAAAATAGTACCTGATAACTCGCAAGAATTTGAGATCAATTTCGTTCAGCAGACTAATGGACGCAAAGACTGGCAGCAACGCCGTAATTACCCATTGCTTGGCTGCGCACTTTCCTATACAAATTATGGTATCGATTCTATTTACGGCAAGTGCTTTAGTATTTACCCCAATATTGAATTGCCTATTGTAAAAGGTAAGAAATTGCAATGGACTGCCAAAGCCGGTTTCGGCCTGGGTTATGTAACAAAACGCTTCAGCCGCTATCCCGGTTGGGATACTCTAAATACAGCCATTGGTAGCCATTTTAATAATTATTCTTATTTCGGTACCGATCTTCGGTATCGCATCAACCATCATTGGGACATACAAACCGGGCTTAGTTTCTCACATGTATCCAACGCTGCGCTGAGGAAGCCTAATCTCGGCATTAATATGTACGGTGCACATGTTGGTGTCCGTTATTTCCCATATACTTCCCAACCTCAATTAATAGTACGAACCTTGGAGCCACTAAAAAATCGTTGGCTTATACAGGCGCGGTTTGGCATATCGGCAACAGAATCGGGCAACGGAGATGGACCTCTCTTCCCCATATATATGGCCTCAATATATGCATCTAAACGCTACCTGAGCAAAAACAAAGCTTTTGCAGGTGTCGATTACTCTTATCATAGCGATGTGTACGCTTTTATGC
>CBFGNI010000255.1:0-3894 GCA_965650105.1 uncultured bacterium
AACATCGGCACTTGGGTGTACCATTACAAAATCTTTACCGCCTGTTTCGCCAACTATACGCGGGTAAGATTTGTATTTGGCAATATTCTCCCCAATGCTTTTCCACATGCTTTGAAATACGCCGGTAGAACCTGTAAAGTGTACACCTGCAAAATCGCGGTGATTGTAGCAAATATCACCAACCAACGCACCCGGAGGGTATATCAGGTTGATAACGCCGTCGGGTAAACCAGCTTCCTGCAATATCTCCATGAACACACTGGCGCTATATACCTGTGTGTTGGCAGGTTTCCAAACCACTACGTTACCACACATAGCAGGTGCTGTTGGCAGGTTACCACCTATAGCCGTAAAATTGAAAGGCGTTACAGCCAATATGAAGCCTTCCAGCGGACGGTATTCCATCCTGTTATGAATGCCTTGCGGCGATACAGGAGGTTGTTGATTGTATATCTGTGTTAAGAAATGCACATTGAAACGTAGAAAATCGATCAGTTCGCATGCGCTATCTATTTCAGCCTGGTATGCATTTTTACTTTGTCCCAGCATTGTAGCAGCATTCATTCTAAAACGATACTTGGTAGCCAGCAATTCGGCAGCTTTCAGAAAAATGCCAGCCCTATGCTCCCATGGCGTGCTTGCCCATGCTTCACGTGCATTCAGCGCTGCATCAATAGCTTGTTTCACGTGTTTTGTATCGCTTACGCTGAAGGTGCCTAATAAATGTTTGGTTTCATGCGGGGGCCTGATCTCCATTTTTTCTTTACTACGCACCTGCTTACCATTGATGTACATTGGTATATCGCGCACCTTGCTTTTCATTTCAGCAACTGCCTTTTGCAAAGCATCACGTTCAGAACTACCGGGCGCATAGTTTAGTACAGGTTCATTCTTCGGTTCGTTGTAATGGAAATACGCATTATGCATAGTAGAATATCTATTTTAATGGATGCAAAGGTAATACTAATAGGCTAATGTGAAAACTGCTGCAGTATATAGACTGATAGCGGGAAGCTATAATTGTTGCAATTTGTTGCCTTTGAAAATAAACACACAAATTTGTTGTCTTTTGTTACGTTTTGTTGCCTTTGAAGCAAGGACCGCATACGTATATTATTCAATAGCAAAAATAATTATTTTTAAACTAAATTAATAATTATAATTTAAAAAATATGAATGATAGATATAGTATATTTGTATTTTACGTATATAAACTTGAAGACGGAGCCTGATGTACGATGCAATAGAAAATTACTGTAACATAAGTAACAGCTACCATGAGCAATAATAAAGTATGCCTTAACTGTGGTAATATAGTAAACAGCAAATTTTGCCCTGAATGCGGACAAAATGCCGATACAGAGAGATTTTCAGTAAAACATCTTTTTAAAAATGACCTTACCCGCAAGGCATTTCGATTTTCAGGCAATTTCTTTTTTACAGCTAAGAAGCTATTAACAACTCCGGGTTATTCAATAAGAAGTTATGTAGCAGGTAAGCGGGTAAGGTATCTGAACTACCTTGATATACTATTACTGCTTGTAGCGCTAGACATTACACTGCTCAATATGCAGGGAGATAAAATTATAAACAACCATTCACTACATGCAAAAAGCTTTGGTGAACTGCTGGCAAAGTACAGCAATATCATGTATATAGTAACAATACCTATTACATCGGTAATTACGCTCCTGTTCTTTAGAAAGGCAAAACAAAATTTTGCCGAACACGTTGTAATGAATACCTATAAAACAGCAGGCTCTCTTATTATAACCAGTATTTTGTATTTGATAATGTGCATAACAAATGAAAAAGTATCAGGCGTGCTTGTAGAGATTTCCGGTTTTTGCGCACTTATTTATTCATTCTGGTTTTATTACCAGTATTTCAAACAAAACTATAACTTGTCGGTAGGTTATGTGCTCAGAATTACATTTGCGATCCTTATCAGCCTGGCATTATCCATGATTATGCTTTTTACACTTTTTTACTGGTTCAACAAGCCGGGGTTTGACAAGCTAATATATCCCGGTACTTAGTTTTTTCAAAGCATATCAGGGCAACCGTATGCAAGACATAGTAAGCTGGCAAATAATTATAAATTGCAGAGGTATAGTTTTTATAATCTTGTTCCATTATATTTGGAATATGGACAAACGCACTAAACTATACCTGAAGAGAAAAGCGGCACTTACCAGCATATCTGCCGACTGCACATTGAAAGACCTGCTAAAAGCTGAATTTTACGCCGCAAAGAGCATTGTAGTAAAGAAGGACGTGTTAAAGACATATTCTACCATTAATAAAATGCAGACAGAACCTGCAATTGCAGAATAAATAGATAATAGATATTTAATAAAAATCCTGATAACATTAAAGGCCCTGCATATTGCAGGGCCTTTAATATTTAAGAGTACACTTAGAAATTAAGCGCCTACTTTGTTACCTTTTGTTTTTGCAATTACTTCTTCTTCAATATTGCGTGGTGCAGGTGAGTAGTGGCTGAATTCCATTACTGAAGTTGCACGGCCTGAAGAAAGAGAACGCAATTGTGTTACATAACCAAACATTTCGCTCAATGGCACTTTAGCTTTAATAACCTGAAGGTTATTACGGCTATCCATACCTTCCAGCATAGCGCGACGGCGGTTCAAATCACCGGTCACATCACCCATGTATTGGTCAGGAGTAACTACTTCCACTTTCATGATAGGTTCCAGGATGATAGGCTTAGCCTTGCGGCCAGCTTCACGGTAGCCTGATTTCGCACAAAGTTCGAAAGACATAGAATCTGAATCGACCTGGTGGAAAGAACCATCGAATATACGTACACGCATGCTCTCAACAGGGAAACCTGCAAGTACACCGGTAGTCATTGATGTTTCGAAACCTTTCTGGATAGCAGGGTAAAATTCACGAGGAATAGAACCACCGAATATCTCGTTCACGAACTGGAAATGGCCTTTACCTTCTTTCAGGAATTCTTCATCAGCAGGGCCGATTTCAAATTCGATGTCGGCAAATTTACCACGACCACCTGTTTGTTTTTTGAATATTTCACGGTGTGTTACTTTCAAAGTAAATGCTTCTTTATAAGCAACCTGAGGAGCACCCTGGTTGATTTCAACTTTGAACTCGCGACGCATACGGTCAACGATGATCTCAAGGTGAAGTTCACCCATACCACTAAGGATGGTTTGGCCGGTATCTTCGTCAGTTTTTACACGCAGTGTAGGATCTTCTTCTACCAGCTTAGCGATAGCCATACCCATTTTATCAACGTCTGCCTGAGTTTTAGGCTCAACAGCTATAGAGATAACCGGTTCAGGAATGAACATGTTTTCCAAAACGATCGGGTGTTTCTCGTCGCAAAGGGTATCACCTGTTTTAATATCTTTAAAACCAACAGCCGCACCGATATCACCAGCTTCGATGAAATCGATAGGGTTTTGTTTGTTGGCGTGCATCTGCATGATACGGCTGATACGCTCGTTCTTACCAGAACGTACGTTCAGAACGTAAGAACCTGCATCCAGGTGACCAGAGTAAGCACGGAAGAATGCAAGACGACCAACGAAAGGATCGGTCATGATCTTGAATGCAAGCGCCGCAAATGGTTCTTTAGCATCTGGCTTACGCAACATTTCTTCGCCAGTATCGGGATCAGTACCAACGATAGCTTCAATATCAAGCGGGCTAGGCAGATAACGGATTACCGCATCCAGCGCAGTTTGTACACCTTTATTTTTATAAGCAGAACCGCAAAGCATTGGAATAATACTCAGGTCGATAGTTGCTTTACGGACAGCTTCATGAATTTCATCTTCAGAGATACTATTAGGATCTTCGAAGAACTTTTCCATTAAAGTATCATCATATTCAGCAACTGCTTCA
>CBFGNI010000256.1:0-3885 GCA_965650105.1 uncultured bacterium
AGTAACTATCATTGAAGAATGCAAATCTGCATTTGCCACAAGCCCTGACATACAAAGAAATATTGAAGGTGTTCACACCGACAGAAATAAAGTCATCATTCAGTATACCGAAAGCGGTACATCTGCTACAGGCAAATGGGAAAAACCTTACTGCGCAGTATTAACCCTGAAAAACAGGCGAATAATACAGTCTGCAACTTATGTAAGTCAATAAACTATTTGATAGTGTAAGGCAGCATTTCCTCTATATACTTGCGCTCATTACTAAGGCGGGGTACTTTATGCTGGCCCCCTAGCTTACCCTTATCTTTCAACCATTGCTTAAAACCATCTTTGGGCATACGGTGCACAATAGGCATACGCAGGGCAATGTCTTTATAACGCTTGGCTTCGTAGTCAGAATTTACTTTCTGCAAAGCTTTATCCATTGCTTCTGTAAATACTTCTAATGGCACTGGCAGATTCTCAAACTCTATGATCCATTCATGGGCGCCATTGGTTTCGCCGGTCATATATATAGGGGCCGCCGTGTAGTCATTGACTGTAGCGCCCGTTTCTTTACATGCCTGGGCTATGGCGTAATCAGAATTATCAACTATTACCTCTTCACCAAATGCGTTGATGAAGTGCTTTAGCCTGCCGCTCACTTTTATACGATAAGGTGTCACCGAGGTAAATTGCACGGTGTCACCTACAAGGTAACGCCACAGTCCGCCATTAGTGCTAATTACTAAAGCGTAGTTTTTACCAAGCTCCACTTCTTTTATAGTAAGTGTTTGTGGATGCTCTTTGCCATATTCTTCCATCGGCATAAATTCGTAAAAAATACCATGGTTCAAAAACAGCAGCATACCTTCATTGCCAGGTTCATCCTGGGCAGCAAAAAAGCCTTCTGATGCATTATAGGTTTCCAGGTAATGCATAGACGGAGACGGTATATATGCTTCAAACTGCTTGCGGTAAGGCACAAAGCTTACCCCGCCATGTATGTATAATTCAAGATTAGGCCACACCTCATGCAGGTGCTGAGCACCCGATATTTCCAGTATTCTTTTTATCAATACAATAGTCCATGTAGGTACACCAGCTATATAAGTGACGTTCTCCTGCATGGTTTGGTGCGCCATCTTTTCTATTTTTTGTTCCCACTCATCCATCAAAGCGATAGAAAGATCAGGAGTACGCACCCATGTACTGTAATAAGGCATATTCTGCAGCATCACGGCAGAAAGATCACCGTAAAAAGAATCGGCATTAAGCTGGTTTATCTGGTGGCTGCCACCTATCACCAGGCATTTGCCCGACATAACTTTACTGTCCGGATATTGTTTAAAGTATAGCGCGTGTACATCTTTACCACCTTTATAGTGGTTCTCATCCAGCGACTCTTTACTTATAGGTATGAACTTACTTTTATCGCTGGTAGTACCGCTCGATTTAGCAAACCAGGTAATAGGCGAAGGCCACAATATATTCTGCTCACCTTCCAATATGCGTTGTATGTATGGCTTCAGGCTATCATAGTCGTTAATAGGTACAGCTTTCTTATAATCGTTAATACTACCGATCTTATCAAAACCATACTTCTTTCCATATTCGGTAAATTGGGCTGTACCAATAAGCGCATTGAACACCTGCTGCTGAGTATCTATTGGATTCAGCGCAAAATTATCTATCGCACTTTGGCGAAGCCTGAAAAAACCCTTTAATGCCGGGCTGATAATACTCATCTCTGAACCTTTGCTTTTGAGTTTTTATGACCGGTATTCTATGTCCTGTCTTAAAGTTAATATTATTCTCGTAGGGTTATAATTCTTTTCTTTTCAGTACGAAATTCTGGCCAAGATACACCTTTCTAACCTGCTCATCAGCTGCCAGTTCCTCTGCCACACCCGCTTTCAATATTTTACCTTCAAATAAAAGGTACGCACGGTCGGTTATTGATAAGGTTTCCTGTACGTTATGATCGGTTATGAGTATCCCTATGTTCTTGAATTTCAGGCGCGCCACAATAGCTTGTATGTCTTCAACGGCTATCGGGTCAATACCTGCAAATGGTTCATCCAGCAATATAAATTTAGGGTCAACAGCCAGGGCGCGGGCTATTTCAGTACGGCGGCGTTCACCACCACTTAATACATCGCCGGGGCTTTTACGTACATGGGTCAATCTAAACTCCTCTAAAAGCGATTCTAACTTCTCCTTTTGCTGCTCTTTATTCAGCTTTGTCATCTCCAGCACCGCAGATATGTTATCTTCTACCGACATTTTACGAAATACAGAAGCTTCCTGTGGAAGGTAGCCAATACCCATTTGCGCCCTTTTGTACATGGGTAGCTTGGTAATGTTTTGATCATTTAGGTACACTTCACCTTCATCAGGCTTTACAAGCCCTACCACCATATAGAAGGACGTAGTTTTACCGGCACCGTTAGGGCCAAGCAAACCTACTATTTCACCTTGATTAACTTCAAAAGACACATTATTTACTACCGTACGGCTACGGTATTTCTTATAAAGTCCTTTCGTATATATCGTTAGCTTGTCGTTATTCAAAACCCAGCCTGTTTTGGGCAAAAATAGCCAAATGTGGCATTCATTACGTATTATAAAACAAAAAGCAAAAAAGAGGCGGGAATATCTATTTTTGCACACTGTATTATGAAAGTAACACAATACCTGCAAGAAGCCAAAGGGCCTATCATATCTTTAGAAATATTGCCACCTACCAAAGGGAAGAGTATCGATTCTATATATGCACACCTGGATCCGCTTATGGAATTCAACCCTGCATTTGTAAATGTTACCTATCACCGTGCCGAACAAGTATATAAAAAAAGGGCAGATGGCAATTTTGAGCGTGTGGAAATACGCAAGCGCCCGGGCACAGTAGGTATTTGTGCTGCTATAATGAATAAATACAAGGTAGAGGCCATACCTCACCTTATATGCGGTGGTTTTAGTAAGGAGGAAACAGAGAATGCACTCATAGATTTGCATTTCTTAGGTGTAAAAAATGTGCTGGCACTTCGTGGTGATGCCGCTGCCAACGAAAAATTCTTTACCCCCCACCCTAATGGCCACAGATATGCCGAAGACTTAGTGCAGCAGATAATTGCCCTTAATAAGGGTAAATACATGGAAGAAGACATAATGGATGGTGTAAAAACCGACTTCTGCATAGGTGTAGCTGGCTACCCTGAAAAACACCTGGAGGCACCCAATCTGGATACAGATATTTATTACCTGAAAAGAAAGATAGATCTGGGTGCCGATTATGTAACTACCCAAATGTTCTTCAACAATAAACACTATTATAATTACCTGCAGCGTTGTGCTGATAATGGCGTAAATGTACCAATATTACCAGGACTTAAACCCTTGACTAACAAGCGCCAACTAAACATGATACCCAGTATTTTTAACGTAGAGGTACCTGTTGAACTTTATAATGAAATGATGAAGGCCAATACCCCTGAAGCTTGCGATAAAGTAGGTGAAGAATGGCTGCTGGAACAATGCCGCGACCTACTTAAGAACAATGCGCCTGTATTGCACTTTTACACATTAGGCAAGCCTAATGTTGTGTACAATGTATTGAAACGTTTATTTTAGGGTGCTGTTTGGGTTGCTGTATTCATGGCACCAAAATCAGTTAGGATATTCTTCAGGATATTGATACGTATCTGGCCCCAGGGCTTAGTGGTATCTTTAGCCGGCACCTCAAAGTTCATGGCAAAAAAGTAAGGGTATAATCTTTCACCGGCTTTATTCATAGAATTTTCGTGCTCCTTAACTAGCTCTATCTTTTCTACAAAACCTACAACCCACAAAACATCTTTATCGGGCAATTGCGCCCAGCCGGTTTTATAATACAGCTTGTTG
>CBFGNI010000257.1:0-3834 GCA_965650105.1 uncultured bacterium
GGTGTTTTTCGCATACTATCATCTCCGACAGATGTCTTTGTTCGGTATTTACAATGCACCAACATTCAAACGAACTATCGCGAAAATAAAAATAATAAGTCCGCGAGAAGACATCATTAAAGCTTGACCTGTAAAAAGCGAAAACTATCATAATCAAAAAAGCCGCTCATTGAGCGGCTCTATAATTGCTGGTAGCCCCGCCAAGAATCGAACTTACTTTGTTCGAGCGCTCTGGACGCGGTTTTTAGTCTTTTGAAACCGGTGCGCCACGATTGACGCAAGCACCATTTAGCTACTTATTGAAAGAACATACATTAATTGGGGTTCTATCAAAGAGGTAGAGAATTTACAATGCAATCCATATAATTCCCCAAACAGCAAAAAAGAAAAAACCTAGTAAAACCAAAATTTTATTCTGTTTTAGCGTCTTTTTAATAAATGCAATATAGAACACCCATCCAAGGAAAATTATGGCCATAATTGGTACTGCAAATATTCTCATACAAAAATTGAATTAATTGCCATAAAGATATATGTTGTTTCGTCAAATAGAGTAGAAATATTGACTGACACAGTTTATGTAATCTTGTTATTAAGGCCAAACATGATGCATTGATGCAGCTGGACAGAATGTAGCTAACAGAAAAGTCCTAATCGGCCTGGACAGTTTGAAACTTATAGGTGTATACGTTCACAAACAATACACTGATAAATCCCATTCCATAGTAATATTTACACTTGTATATTCATATACACCTTACTTCCTATACCAGGATGGTATGAGGGTTGGTATCGAATATATCCAAACTGTTGCAACTCTCTAATGCATTTATGATAGGTTACGAAGTTGTTGATATGGCCACGTTCCATAAGAATAGCCCGAAGCTTTGTTCCAACATAACAACATTTTTAGTGTTTAAAGTTGGAAATACCTAAGCCTCAAATCAAGAGGTAAACCTCGTAAACATTTTGATTACCAATTAGTTAATCAAATCAGCTCGCGTCTTTTTTAAAATTAATTGACTCCACGAATGACGCAAGTAAACTTTGTGCATGTTTGAAAATTTTGGTGATTTGACTATAACAAAAAAGCATGCAAATCGAGGATTTACATGCTTTTAAAAAGTTTTGATAATGTTTTTTGTGGCCTCGCCAAGAATCGAACTTGGATCTAAAGTTTAGGAAACTTCTATTCTATCCATTGAACTACGAGGCCATTTCCTATGGAGAGGTGCAAAAATAATGTTCTCATCGATACGCCCAAAACTATTTCCACCTTAATGTTTCCATGATGTGCTTCAGGTCGGCACTGAGGAACTGGTTTACGGGTTTCAGCGAATCGGCATTCGGGGATACATCGAAATACAAGGCGCCACGCAAATAGTGTTTTACCGAATCGGTAAGGTAAAACTGGTAGGCCGATGCTGCATTGCCTGTTACATTATATAAAATGCCATGTACATGCGCATCATCGTTATGAAATACTACATCTTCAATATTATCCGCCCTTTTAGTGTGAAACATGGTCATTTCGTAAGTATCCTCAATAACCTTGTTCAGGGTTTGATTAGCGCCAATTGCCTTATAACTGATATAGATACTGCCACCCAGCGATGGAATATCGATATTGATCCAATAGGGGTTTTCCGGCTTTTGCCCGAAAAAACTGGTGTCGCGCACTATGCGGCCATAGGTTGGGTACTCGAAACTATAAGGGAATGATGGATCGTTAAACGACTGATAACCACGCCGGGGCAAGGCTATTTCATAATACCCTCTGGGTTTGGGGCTATGTGTTTCGGGGCGGCAGGCCACCAAACCTATTGTAAGGCAAAGCAGCAGCAAACAAAATCTCATACGCCCAAAACTATAACAATTTGCCTTATTTAATACCAATACCTAAAAGAATAACGAGCATTTAGGGCTCAGAGTATCAGCCAACTGGCTTTCTTTTGTTAATTTTGCTGCCTATTCCCAAAAAAAATACAAAATGGCTGACCAAGTACCTCAGGAACAACAATTGAATATAGAATTGACAGAAGATATGGCAGATGGCACTTATGCTAACCTGGCTATCATCACCCACTCGTTTGCCGAGTTTGTGATAGACTTTGTAAATGTAATGCCCAATGCCCCGAAAGCTAAAGTGAAATCGCGCGTGATAATGACTCCCCAACATGCAAAAAGGCTAATGCGTGCACTTATAGATAACGTAAAACGTTACGAAGCACAGCAAGGTGTAATTAAAGAACAAGAACAGGCTAATATGCCCATAAACTTTGGCGGCACTACCGGACAGGCTTAAGACATTTATAACACAACCGTATGAACGATAAGATACTTATTCTTGATTTTGGTTCCCAGTTCACGCAGCTGATAGCACGTAACATCAGGGAGCTTAATATTTATTGCGAGATACAACCTTGCACCAAACCAGTACAATACGATCCTTCATTGAAAGGCATCATATTATCGGGCAGCCCGTTTTCGGTTAACGATGAGAACGCACCTAAGCCAGATGTACAAGCAATGGCCAACCAGGTACCTGTATTGGCTGTTTGCTATGGTGCACAGCTAATAGCACATTTGTATGGTGGTGAGGTTGGTAAATCGTCGCACAGGGAATATGGCCGGGCACATCTAAAAAATATTAGTGACGATCCTTTTTTTACAACCATTAATGATGGTTCGCAGGTATGGATGAGCCATAGTGATACAATTAAGAAACTACCTGAAGGGTTTACGCTAATAGCAGAAACAGAAAGCATACCTGTTGCAGCTTATAAAGCTTCTGACAGTTTTGCTAAGAACCCTGTTTATGCCATACAGTTTCATCCTGAAGTAACACATACTACAGATGGCCGCCAGGTGCTGAAGAATTTTGTAACGGATGTATGCGGTGCTAAACAAGACTGGACGCCGGCATCGTTCATACACGAAACTGTGGAGCGCATACAGAACGAAGTAGGCGATAGTAAAGTGATCATGGCATTAAGCGGTGGCGTTGACTCTACCGTTGCAGCTACACTGATACACAAGGCTATTGGCGAAAGGTTGTATTGCATATTTGTTGATAATGGCCTGCTACGTAAAAATGAGTTTGAGCAAGTGATGGAAGGCTACAAACATCTTGGCCTGAATGTAAAAGGTGTTGACGCCAAACAAAAATTCTATACCGGACTTGCAGGCGTTAGCGACCCTGAACAAAAAAGGAAAATAATAGGCAGCCTGTTTATCGATGTATTTTTCGAAGAATCGCAGGCATATAAAGATGCCAAATTCCTGGGGCAAGGCACTATATACCCCGATGTTATTGAATCAATATCAGTACATGGCCCGTCAGTCACTATCAAATCGCACCACAATGTGGGTGGCTTGCCGGCTAAAATGCACATGTCTTTAGTGGAGCCATTGCGGTACCTGTTTAAAGACGAAGTACGTAAAATAGGCAAAGAGCTGGGCATCGATAATATATTTCTTGCGCGGCATCCATTCCCCGGCCCCGGCCTTGGCATACGCATATTAGGCGCAGTATCGGAAGAAAAGGTACAGATGCTGCAGGAGGCTGATGCTATCTATACGCAACACCTTAAAGATTCAGGCCTGTACAACGATGTATGGCAGGCAGGCACAATATTACTACCTGTACAAAGCGTAGGGGTAATGGGCGATGAACGTACATACGAATACACAGTAGCGTTAAGAGCGGTTACATCGGTTGATGGCATGACGGCTGACTGGGCACATTTACCACATAGTTTCCTGGGTAAAGTATCCAGCGATATCATCAACTATGTAAAAGGTATTAACAGGGTTGTGTACGATATTAGTTCG
>CBFGNI010000258.1:0-3829 GCA_965650105.1 uncultured bacterium
GATTAAACTTGCTGGTGGCGAGCCTGCTAACTTCCTGGACGTAGGTGGTACTGCAAATGCACAAACAGTTGAGGCCGGTTTCCGCATCATACTGAAAGACCCGAACGTTAAAGCTATCCTTATCAACATCTTCGGCGGCATTGTTCGTTGCGACCGTGTTGCTGCCGGTGTTATTGAAGCTTACAACAAATTGGGCAATATCAATATACCTATCATCGTTCGCCTGCAAGGCACCAATGCCGAAGCTGCGAAAGAACTGATAGTAAACTCTGGCCTTAAAGTACAGTCGGCTATACTGCTTAGCGAAGCAGCTGAACTAGTACAAAAAGCAGTAAGCGCTAACTAATATTACAGAAATGAAACCGTATATAAATAGGCTACCTTCTCATGAGGGTAGCCTATTTCTTTTTTTATAGAAAATAGTTTTTATGAAAGACCTGTTCAACAAAGTGTCTGAAAGGGTGGCGGAAAGCAAAGAAGATATAATGGAAAGCATTGAAGGTGCTTTCAACTTCAGTAAGTTGTCAGATCGCCTTACCAATATGAGCGATGCTGCTAAAGAGAAATCGATAACCTTCATGAACGACCTGCTGACCCTGCCTCCTATTATTGAGGAAATGGGCTTTCATACAACAGGCATAACGGTGAGCATAGGCTTGCCGCCCGATGTGACCTTCCATTTTGAAAAGACCAAAGAAATAAGCCCCGAAGAACGTGAAGAAATAATGGCAGAACATAAGGACAAGCAAATGCTGCACCCTATTGTTAAAACTTTATTCATTGCCGATAGCTACCAGCAAAAATTGAAGCTGGGCTCATTCCGCTTTACCAATATCGATGTATGCGTGGGCCTTACAGGTGGTGTAAGTTTTCAGTTAGTGCCCAAAAAACAATAAAGGATAGCTATTGCTACCATTTATTTGAAGTTCTTTAAAATATTACAGGCAAATTATGCTCCTTATGATAGTCGATGATAGGCTGGTAAGGCCCAAACTTATGTTGCTCGGCACTGAAGCCATCGGGAAAGGGTGGCGTATCGTAGTCGATAGGCTTACGCATCTCGTTCTCATAACCTCTTGCATTTGTCATCTTCGGCCTTTCATGAAGTCTGTCGTCGTTAATAAAGGCAGCTACATCTATCGCTTCTTCATCAGTTAGCACGGGCTTATTCCAGAAAGCCTCATTATGCGGCATGTTGGCCTTGATGAACCTGGCAGCCTTTAGCACTCGGTGCATACTTGAGCCATTTTCATAGCCCCATTCTCCCCATAGAGGCGGATAGATATAACCGCTTGAATCGGGCTTGAATTGGCCCAGTCCATCGGCACCATGACAACGGGCACACTTATCAGTAAATACAATGGCACCTTTAGCAGGATCGGCAGCGCGATTGGGGTATTGCAACTCTATTCCATCATCCCCCTTCACATGCTTGCCGGTAGGTACGCCAGCCGATAACCACCGCATGTAAGACACCATTGCCACCATCTCTTTGCTATCCAGGGGCATTGGCCTGCCATGGTGAGGGCGCTCTATACAGTTGTTGATACGTTCGGCAAGAGTCAGTATGCGGTTCTCACGGCCGCGGTATTGGGGGTAACGAGCATGAGAGCTGAAGTAGTTGAGCCCGTAAGGGCGTGTGCCTGCATCAAGATGACAGTTGCTGCAGTTCATCTTATTGTTCAGGTAGTGGCCAACGGTGCCATCAGGCCCTAGGTAATAGGCGGTGTTTACTATCAGCTCACGGCCATAGCGCACCATATCGCCATACTCATCGTGCGGTATGGTACTGGTATCGGGTGGTACAAAAATGCTGTCATTAGCTGCCGGAGCAGCTGCAGATGTATTAGAATTGCCCGACAACTGGCACGATATTATGGTGCAAAACACTAACAATAATGCAAGGATCATTGCATTTCGTAAACGTAAAATATTTGTCATTATATACTATGAGGGGTATTAAAGTTAGTAAGAATACTATAAAAATACAGCAAGGGAAAAGAGGTTTTTTACTATAAGGTATCGCTATTATTTACTTATCTTTACTTAGTAACCAAACGGTCATTGCGAGATTTCATATATATGATCCACTCTATCAATGACCTAAACAATTTAAACGAACATGAATCTTTTTATTGGCAATCTTAGCCCCGAAACTTCTGAAGATGCATTAAGGCAAATCTTTTCTGAATTTGGAACAGTACTAACCGTAAAAATACCCATTGATAACGCCACTGGTTTACCACGCGGCTTTGGCTTTGTAGAGATGGAAGATAAATTTCAGGCTTACGATGCTATTGACAATTTAGATACTACTTACTTATTAGGCAATATAATTTCAGTAAAAGAATCTAAACCTAAAACACAAGGCAATACCAGACCGGGTGGAGGTAACAGACCAGGTGGAGGTTTCAACCGCAACAATAACAATCGTCAAGGCGGCGGTGGGTCTTACAATCGCAATAGCAGCGGTGGCAGCAATTATACAGGTGGCCGCAGCAATTATAGTAGCGACCGTGGTGAACGTAACTACAATAGTGATACCCGTAGTGAACGTAATTATAACAGCAATCAGAGCAGCTATAATAAACCGAATACTGACGACGACGATAAGTTCAACAGGCTGTAAAGCTTACTTGCAACGATACACTCTTAGTATGGTGCTGTTCAGCACCTTTACTTCGTAGTACACATCCGTTACTTCAGGAGCCGTATAATCTTCTTTATGGCTCCTGAAGCCCGTTACAAAATAATACGGGAAGTCGTTACGGTCTACATACTCTATACGTGCTTTCTGCTCTTGTGTCAGGAATGTTACAGCATTTTCTACGGGAGCCAAAGATAGAAAAATCCGTACTTTGGAAGAGGTATCATGCGCTAATATATATTCTATGCCCTCTCTATAAGAACTACCCCAATAGTCCAACTCATAGTTCATACGCAGACTTTCGCTTTTATGTGATACGAGTTGATTGAAGTACACTTGGTGGTTAGGGTGATAACGAAACATGAAGTAACCGATATCAGCTAGTTGCAGCACAACTAAAGCCGTAAAGATGTGTTTAAACTTGGTAGCCCTTAGCTTATTGAAAGCATAACAAGCCAGTAGCACAAAGGCGGGATAAATAAAATACAAATGTCTCCAGTCGTCGTATACAACAGAGTTCATAAGTATGGTCATAACAGGAGGCGCAATAAAACAACCCAGGTATATGATAAAATTTCTATCGGGTGTTTCAAAAACAAAAGATGCAGGCTTTTTGATAAAATCTGCCAGCACCAGCAGAATGCCTGCTAGTCCTGCAAATATCCATACAACAGGTGTTGTAATCCCAAACCATACAGGCAAATAACTTATAGGTAAGTCCGTACTTCTCACCATTTCCCCCATAAAGAGCATTTCATTATCCCAACGAAAATGGGAAAGGCTTTCAAACACGTTTAGAAAGTTGTTAATAGGCGCCGGCCATAAAGTAGGGAAAGTAGCGTAAAGTGTAATGCAAAAGCTAAGAAGAAAAAGCAAAAAAGAAATTACTGGTCGTTCAGTTTTTTGCTTCAGTCTTGCGTTTCTAATTACATCCAGCAAAAGCAATAGCGAAATAGGCCCTAAAAGCACGATTCCCAGTATTCTGATAGACGCTGCATAGCCACATGCTGCACCTAATAATGCATACCATCCATATTTGTTCTTTCTAAAAGCTATCTCTGCCAAAAGGAAACTCACTATAAACATGCCCATTAACGGTACATCCTTACTATTGAAAAATGAATGGGCATATAACCGTGGATGGAATACCTACAACAAAAATGCAAGGGAAGACAACCATTT
>CBFGNI010000259.1:0-3801 GCA_965650105.1 uncultured bacterium
CGCACCAATGCGCAGAGCCGGTCTTTTGAAGAAAGCTTACGAAGAATGAATATACCCTATAAACTGTATGGAGGTATATCATTCTACCAACGTAAGGAAGTAAAAGATTTCCTGGCTTACCTACGTCTTATAGTTAACAAGCAAGATGAAGAAAACCTGAAACGTATCATTAATTATCCTGCAAGGGGCATTGGTAAAACAAGTATAGAACGCATTATACTGGCAGCAAATCAATATGACAAAACGTTTTGGGAGATGTTGCAACATCCCGAAGCAACAGGCCTTAAAGGTGCAGCAGCCAGTGCTATTGAGCAATTTGTAGTAATGATAAATAGCTTTGGTGTACTACTTGAAAAGCAAAATGCTTACGAAGTAGCGTTTGCTGTTGGCAAGCATACCGGTCTGGTTCAGGAATTGTATAACGATAAATCCGTTGAAGGCCTTGCACGTTACGAAAACGTACAGGAGCTGATGAACTCGATAAAAGAGTTCACGGAAACGCCTGATGAAGAAGGTGAGCTGCGTGATAAAAGCCTGGGCAGCTACTTGCAACAAATAACATTACTAACAGATGCCGATAATTCTGACGATGAAAACCAGGATTCGGTAAAACTAATGACTATACACGCAGCTAAAGGGCTGGAGTTTCCCTGCGTGTTTTCAGTTGGGCTTGAAGAAAATCTGTTCCCTAACTCAATGAGCCTGTACGACCGGGCAGACCTTGAAGAAGAACGGAGGTTATTTTATGTAGCAGTTACCCGTGCTAAAGATCGGCTGTGGGTTACGTATGCTAACAGTCGTTATCGATTTGGCAACCTGGTGCAAAATGAGCCTAGCAGGTTTATAGATGAGATACCCGACAATCATCTCGACCGCACCTTTACGGGCATGGCCAACAGGCCTCAAGGCTCAGCAGGCTTTGGCAAAACATTCGGTCAGCAATCATTCGACAAGGTACCATCATTAAAAAAACTGGCAGATAAACTGCAACAACCTGCAGCAAAAATGCATACCCCAACTGCTGATTTTAAGGCCGACGACCCTATGAGTATGGAAGTAGGCATGCAGATAGAACACCAGAAATTTGGTTTTGGCAAAATACTTAGCCTGGAAGGTGGCGCCAATAATCGTATAGCTACTATCGAATTCAAAGATGGACATGGGCAAAAAAAGATCATGCTCAACTACGCCAAGCTTAGAATTATTACAAGCTAATGCATATGCAAACGGGGCAGGAAAGTTCCTGCCCCGTTTTATCTTAAAAAGAAAAGCTTCTATTTGTTTTCTATCCGTATTTCCTGTAGCAGATAACTTTCAGTCTTTAGCTTTAAAAGAAAGTATAACTGGAAATCCCCGGTGGTAGCACTAAGTGTACCTATAGCGTACTTGCAATTGTTATTGGGCGCTGTACCTGTTTGCATTACTACAAAATCCTTAACAATATTTTTTGCAAAAAAATCTTTAAGTATGATCTCGGCCTGTGCCTTACTATACGAAGACTGGTTACTACTAATGGTAATAGTAACTATATTATCGAAGTATTTGGTCATTGAGGCTACATTACCATTACGTATATACGCGCTCATATCTTCCAGTACTTGCGCTTTCGCAGGCGCCAGTGTAAGGAATGTTAGTATCGATAATAATAAAAATGCTCTTTTGTACAATTGCTTCATCGGCTGCACTAATAAGTCAAACACAAATGGGTAACTATAACATTATCAAAAAACTTGCCAAAAGTTAAAAAAATGACGTTAGTTTAACAAATTACACAATTTTAGCGGTTAAAAATCAATTGGGTTCTAATTATCATGCATTAAATAGCTTTTACAATTGCATCCTTTCTTAAATGCATTAGCAAATATTTATATTTTACTAGCCATTTAACCCATGTACCTTTGCATCCATGTCGAAAAAAGCAATGCTCATCATTATGGATGGCTGGGGGCACGGGCACATTAAAAGCGCTGATGCTATTGCTAATGCCAGAACTCCATTTGTACATTCATTATATAGCACCTATCCTAATACAGAATTAGTGACTTGTGGCGAAGCCGTTGGATTACCCGATGGCCAAATGGGAAATTCAGAAGTTGGACACCTAAACCTGGGTGCTGGCCGTATAGTTTACCAGGAACTACAACATATTAATGTGGCAATAAGAGATGGGGAATTAGCGAATAACCCCGTTTTAATAGCCGCATTCAACCAGGCAAAAGCTTCAGGTAAAAAACTACATCTTATTGGTTTGGTTAGCGATGGCGGTGTACACTCTCACATCAATCATCTGAAAGCTATCTGCGACCTGGCAAAAACAAATGAGGTACCTGACGTAGCAATACATGCTTTTACCGATGGCAGAGATACAGATCCTAAAAGCGGATATGGATATATAAAAGACCTGCAGGAACATCTTGCCCATAGCAGGGGGTATATAGCCAGTATTTGTGGACGCTATTATGCTATGGATAGGGATAAAAGATGGGAAAGAGTAAAACTGGCATACGATGCACTAACTCAAGGCATTGGCACCAAAGCTACCGATCCGTTAGCAGCCATTCAACAATCTTACCAGGAGCATGTAACAGACGAGTTTATAAAACCTGTAATAATCTGCGATGTAACGGGCAAGCCGAAAGCTATTATACAAGATGGCGACATAGTTATTGCATTCAACTTCCGTACAGACAGGTGCCGTGAAATAACTATTGCGCTTACACAGCAGGCTTTCCCGGAACAGAACATGCATCCGCTGAATCTTCACTATATAACCATGACTGAATATGATAAAACATATAAGAATGTTGGTGTCATCTTTCACAACGATAACCTGAATAATACCATTGGTGAGGTCTTGGCAGCAAATGGTAAAACCCAGATACGTATTGCTGAAACTGAAAAATACCCGCACGTAACTTTCTTTTTCTCGGGCGGGCGCGAACAACCTTTTGAAGGTGAGAAAAGAATCATGATCCCATCGCCTAAAACTGTTGCCACGTACGACCAGAAACCTGAAATGAGCGCTGTTGAATTAACCGATGCTATTTTACCAGAAATAGAACAACAGTCTGCCGATTTTATTTGCCTGAACTTCGCCAATGCCGATATGGTAGGGCATACCGGCGTTTGGGAAGCAGCTATAAAAGCTGTTGAAACTGTTGATACCTGCGTATCTCGTATAGTACCTCTTGCGTTAGCAAAAGGTTATGCTGTATTCCTCACTGCCGATCATGGCAATTCCGATTATCTAATAAATGAAGATGGCACGCCCAACACTGCACACACCCTCAACCCTGTGCCGTTATTCCTTATCTCTAACGATTATAAAGGCAATTTAAAGCACGGGAAATTAGCAGATATTGCACCAACCATACTTGCCTATATGGGCATAAAAATCCCTACAGAAATGACAGGAGAAATACTCATCAATTAAACTCTCATTAATAGTTTAAAAGAAAGGGGAAGCAATCGCTTCCCCTTTCTTTTAACGGGCTATCCATCCCGCAGGGTCCATTTTATTACTATCCTTCCATATCTGGAAGTTGAGCACAGCGCCACCGTCATCATCAGCGCTCACCGTGCCAATAGTTTGTTTAGTTTTCACTTGCTGATCTTTCTTTACCGATACCGAAGCCAGGCCCGAATATACCGTGAAATATCGCCCATGGTTAATGATCACATTCCATGTAGAACCATCAATTGAAAAAACTTTAGATATAGTACCATCGAAAATGCTACGTACACCAGCACCTACATTCGTACGTATATCAATACCATTATTTTCTACCATAACCTTCTCAG
>CBFGNI010000260.1:0-3771 GCA_965650105.1 uncultured bacterium
AAAGCACTTTTGGTACAAATATTCACGCACGAGCGTTTGATGAAACACTATGAAAATAGTAAACAAACTAAAAAAGAAAAAGCACTGAAACGTGATATAGTAGGCGTAAAAAATGCCCTTGTTGCTGATTTTACTGACAATTTCAACTACTGCCCTGTTTACTTTTTTTACGATACTTCAGCCGGCAAAATAAAAGAAGGAAAATTAGATGGCGTGTTGCATGACAACAGCCTACAACCTGCAAAAAATATTATTCTCAACTCCAAAGACACGAATTTTCTTGTAACCTATTTTGGTAGAATATCTCAAGAAAATGTAGGCTCCACCTGGGGTTGGAGTGGAACTCCTAACACTGATGATGACCTATATTATTCAGTTGGCTCCAATTTAAGGCAGGCATTCAGGTTGGTTGTACTAGACCATAACTTCATACAGCTACCTTCGTATACCGAAATACGCGACGCTGTGGGTATTGGCAGAAGATACCGACATCTGGATAAATATTCATATAATTCATCAATACTAAATGTTTACTATTGGGCTTTTGCAGGCATTCTCAGCAGGAAATTATCCGCGTTTTATACGCTTTAATAACCGACGTAACCCTAAATGAAATTGGCGCTACAATTGTAGCGCCAATTTCATTTAAATATCTAACTAACTATCTAAGCGTCTCATCTAACCACTTGAAAAATTCCCGCTGCCATATAATACCGTTTTGCGGATGCAGTACCCAATGATTTTCATTTGGAAGGTATAACAATTTGCTTTTAATGCCTTTAAGCTGTGCCGCCTGAAATGCTTCCAGACCTTGCTCTATAGGCACGCGGTAATCGATACCACCTTGTATTATCATAATGGGAGTATTCCATTTATCTACAAAGTTGCTGGGGTTATATTTAGCATAGCCTGCAGGCACCTCTTTCTGCCAATAATTTCCACCTATGTCCCAGTTAGCAAACCATAGTTCTTCAGTAGTACCATACCAACTTTTCAGATCGAATAAACCATCGTGCGCAATGAATGTTTTAAACCTGTTATTGTGCATACCTGCCAGCATATATACACTATAGCCACCGTAGCTGGCGCCAACACAGCCCAAGCGATCTTTATCTACATAATTTTCTTTTGATACAGCATCGATCGCTGCCAGGTAGTCTTTCATTGGCTCTCCGCCCCAGTCTTTGCTTATATCTTCATTCCACTTAGTACCCCAACCTGGCATACCACGGCGATTAGGCGCTACTATAATGTAACCTTGTGCGGCCATCAATTGAAAATTCCATCTTATACTATAAAATTGGGAAAGTGCAGATTGAGGGCCACCCTGACAATACAACAGTGTAGGATACTTTTTATGCACGTCAAAATCGGGCGGGTAAACTACCCATACACCCATTTGCTGGCCATCGGCAGTAGTCACCATTTTCAGCTCCGATTCGCTCATTTTCACGTTGCTATATGCCGCATCGTTTTCGTGCGTAAGCTGGCGCATAGCACCGGAAGTAGTATTGACACCATATACTTCCACAGCGTGGTTCATATCAGTACGCGTTACAACCAGTTCAGTACCGGCCCAGCCAACAATACCGTTTACATCGAATTTGCCATTAGTAATTTGTTTTACTACAGGCTTCGCCTTTGCAGAAGGAACAGCAGGTATGGTAACTTCAAATAATTGCACAGTGCCTTTCCAGGGTGCGTTGAAGTATATTTTGTTACCTGTATTATTCCATACAAAGCTCTCAACGGTGCCATCCCAATCTTCGGTAATGTTGATCTTCCAAACATTTTTATTATTACCCAGATCCATTACATACAAGTCATTTTTATCGGCTTCGTAGCCATCGCGTTTCATGCTTGTCCAGGCAATTTTTTTTCCATTAGCATTGAATACCGGCTGTGTATCATAACCCATCATACCAACAGTCCAGTTAGTTGTTGTGTTTGACACTATATCGTAATAGTACAGATCGGTATTGGTGCTTGTAGCATATTCCTTGCCTTCTTTTTTCTTACACACATACACAATACCTTTTCCATCGGGCGACCACATAAAGTCTTCGCTGCCACCAAAAGGTTTTTGCGGACAATCGTGTGCTTCGCCGGCCATAATATCTTTAGGTGTACCACCATCCAGGCGCATTATAAACACATGAGAATATTTACCGTCTTCCCATGTATCCCAGTGGCGGTAATTAAGGTCTGTATATACCTGCGCGGTAGTTTTAGGCAGATCCGGGTACAGATCGCTACCATTTACAGGTTTCACCATTACCTCTCTTGAAAATGCCACCCATTTACCATCAGGCGATACCTGGATATTGTCGGCATCGCTAATGCCATCGAAATATTTTTTCCAGCTTTTACCCTGATCGCTACTAGTATACAGTGCTTCATCTTGCTGTGCATACCATACAGCAGGTTTGCGTTGTATAATTCTTCTGCCTTGATAATTATTTTCCTTTACTTTCCCACTACCCATATCCAGTATAAAATGCTTCGTAGTGCTTTTTTCTGTTTTCACATCTACTTGTTTCGACGCATAGTATAGCGATCCACCGTCGGCACTGATACCTTCCGCACTAACGCGCTTCAGGCTCCAAAGCATTTCAGGTGTCATTTTGTTTTGTGCCCATGCATGGCTGCATAGTAACAATAAAGGGAGCAATATCTTTTTCATAAATTGATAAATAACGATATAAATGTAATACAGATACACCTATGGTTTATCCCGTCTTCCGGGGGATGCATTTTTACCAACAGGCTTTGCCGGTGCAACAGGGAAATAATCGACCGTATTATCCCACCCCGGCTTTAGTTGAATTGTTTCGCGATACGGTATTATTTCTTCCGGTTGTTTCTTTTCAAATAGATTGCCGGTATCCCAATAACCATTGTGGTTTTTATCTACTATTATGCGCATGGTATAAGTACCGGGTACAAGGCGCGATAAATGGACCATAGTGTCGGTAACAGTTTTTTGATATACCGTGTCTTTTTCATTCACTACGACCAACACATAATCGCTATTACCCAAACGCGATGGTAAATGCACATGCAATTTCGAATAATCATCGTCGCTCTTTGTTCGAAACTGGTACTTGGAAGGCATTGCATCTCTACCCGCAGAATCGACAGCAAAGCCTTTTAATAACTTCAGTGTGTAAACTGTATTTTCCTTCCAGTTACTATTCAACAGATATACTGTTTCGTCAGTGCTGTCTTCTTCAAAAGTGAATGTAGCTTCTACTGCTATATCAGAACTATCATATCCCAAATATACCCTTGTCGCATTTATACTATCAACTTCCCTATTGAAGCTGACCTTTAGTG
Organism: uncultured bacterium; assembly: GCA_965650105.1. GTDB lineage: Bacteria > Bacteroidota > Bacteroidia > Chitinophagales > Chitinophagaceae > Polluticoccus. The sequence goes on from CBFGNI010000260.1 coordinate 3,337, forward strand.
GTGTGGTTATATCCAGTGTGCGTTTACGCACATCAACGGTATCAACACCTACCGTATAAACAAAACCATCTTCTGCGTTAGCGCCCCTTCTACCCCTTTTACCTAAAATACCTTTACGAGTTCCCGGTGCAAGTGCGGCAGCGGTACTGTCGGCAGTTTTAGCACTATCGGTGCGTGATACGGCACCAGAGGTATCGGGTATTTCTTTGAATAATTTAAGTGTATCGATCCTGACTACACTATCAACAGGTATAATACTGCTGTCAATAAATGCTATTTTTTCCTCTCCTCCATCATATATCAGGTTGTTATTACCATCCTTCAAGGCATATATACGGAAACGTTGTTCAGGTAAGCCTGCTATGAAAAAACTGCCATCACCAGCTATTTTTGAATCATACAGCGGTTTCTTTCTTACAACAATACTATCGGACT
>CBFGNI010000261.1:0-3769 GCA_965650105.1 uncultured bacterium
CGCCTTGCGTGGCTTAGGCTATTTGGTAAGGCTGGTTTGAAGGTTGAAGTCTTTTACCGATACACCATCAAGCATAACCCCACCTTGGGTAGTATCGTACATACGCAGCAGCATGTGTGCCAGGGTAGATTTACCCGAACCTGTTTTACCGATGATGGCAACTTTATCGCCGGGCTTAATATCGAGGTTGAAATTTCTTAACGCCTGGATACCTGTATGCGGGTATGTGAAATCGACATTATTGAATTTGATAGCACCATGCAGTATATGTTCTTTTGCATTTTCAGGGCCGAGTATATCGGGCTTTGTGTGCAGGAATTCGTTAATCCGCTTTTGCGATGCACTGGCGCGTTGTACCATTGATGCTACCCAGCCTACGCTTGATATAGGGAACATCAGCAGGTTGATGTAGATAACAAACTCAGCAATGTTGCCCGCTGTTATCTCTCCTTTAATAGCCAGGTAGCCGCCTATCAAAACAGTGCTGAGCATACTAAGGCCAATGAACAGGTTCATAGCCGGGAAGTATATGGCTTCGGTAAGTGACAGGTTGATAGCACTTTTCCTGTACTCTTCAGATGTTTGTTTGAAGAAACGGAGCATGTTGGTTTCCTGCACGAACGATTTGATAACGCGAACACCTGAATAAGATTCCTGCGCGGTGGTGGTAAGATCGGATAATTGTGCCTGTATTTTTTCGCTCTTTTTGAATATGACACTATTGACGAGGTAAATAGACAATGCCAGTACCGGTAAAGGGATTACTACATATAAGGTAAGCATAGGATTAACGCGCAGCATACCCCATATACACATTACAAACAACACTATAAGGTTAACACTATACATAAGCGATGGCCCGGTGTACATACGTACACGCGATACGTCTTCAGACATGCGGTTCATCAGATCGCCGGTGAAATGTGTTTTATAGAATTGCGTAGGCAGCTCCTGGTAGTGTTGGTATATATCGCGCTTCTGATCGTACTCAATAAGGCGCGACATAACAATAATGGTTTGCCGCATAAAGAACATGAACACGCCACGCAGTAATGCTAAGCCTAATAGCAATAAACCATTCATCAATACCATCCGGAAGATGTACGATTCCATAGTCGCTTTCAGCGGAGAGCCATCGAGCAAGTGATAACTGTTGATGTTTTCCTGTACCTGGTCGAGCACATTGCGAATGATGACAGGCGGTATAACTGCAAAAAGGTTGGATACCGTAACAAACAGCAAGCCCAGCATCAGGCGCCATTTGTAACGGGCAAAGTATTTATTGAGTGCGGCCAGGTTCTTCATGAGTGTACAAAGGTCGGGAGTATTAGTTAATAATGGCGATATAGGAGCTATAGAGATACATTATAGGTTTATTTATTTGTTGTTCAATTTTGTTGAAAAAACAAAAAATAAAAAAAATTTCTGCGCTACAATTGGGTACTGAAACCAGCTATGGCGGAGCATTACAGGGCTGAAATGCCGTTTGTCGTGTTTTGCAAAATATAGCAAAAATGAACAACGAATTGATATTTTACACATTCGTTATAATAATTTCAGATCATAAAATATCATAACAAATATACTTAATAAAGTATAAATTACAAAGTTATAATTTAGAACGATTATTTACCGAAAGTATAATTAACACCAAGTGTGAAAGGAATAGTGAGCATCCCCTTATCGTCTTCAACTGCATAGGCTACGCCATTTACATCGTGCACTATTACCGAAGCATTGAGGGGTATATAACGAACAGCCGCTTCTGCAAACACGCTGAAGCCTTTTGCAATATTAAGATTGTAACCTAGCTGCGCACCATAGGTTATAGTAGCATGTTTGTTGCGGTAAGGATCTTTGCCAATGTATTGTGCAGGTGCAAAAGGAAAGTTAGAAGCCATACCGAGTTCAGCCTTATTCATCCTTAAATTGATGTAACCAATGTTAAGACCATAATATAAATAGGAACGGGGTAAACGTGTTTTTAAATTGGCGAAAATATAGGGCATAAGAAATGGTTCTGTAACTGAATACTTGCTGGAGTATGCAGCACCATAAGGTACAGTATAGGTATAGCCCAGTTTACCATAATCGAACCCGACACCCACCTGAAAGATATTGATATCGATAGCCGCCTTTAAACCAATGGTGAATTTTGTAGCGCCCGAAATATCGCTGAACTGATCGTTACCCAGATAGCTTACACTTTTTAAACCTAAAGGGCCCGTACAGTAGTTACCACCTGCCTTAATACCCAATGAGAATTTTTGTGCAAAGGCACTGGTAGCTACAATGCAAACGAATAAGAATAGCAATATCTTTTTCATGCTGTAAAAATAGAAAATAATAAAATGGATATAATGCGTGTTACTAAGCTAATGCAACTATCTTTTCTGCCAGCCCTTCTTCACCGGCATTGAACCAGGTCATCTCTTTATCGCGCTTGAACCAGGTCATTTGCCTTTTGGCATAGTTGCGGGTATGTTGTTTTATTTTGGCTACTGCTTCATCAAGCGTATAATCACCATCCAGGTAGTCGAATATTTCTGTATAGCCAACCGTCTGCAAATTCTTCAGGTGGCGGTATGGTAGTAAAGCGTTTACTTCTTCTACCAACCCGTCTTTTATCATTCCATCTACACGGGTATTTATGTGCTCATACAATACCTCGCGCGGCAGTTCAAGCCCGGCTTTTATAATATTAAACGGGCGTTGTTTTTTATTGCCGGTACGGTAGTGAATGATACTTTCGCCGGTAGAGCGTTTAAAGATAAGTGCGCGTAAAAGGCGTGCAGGGTTTTGCACCTCGGCCTGTTCATAAAATTCAGGGTCTTCAGAATGTACTGCATCCTGCAGCCAATGCAAGCCCTGTATGCGATAGTGCTGGTTCACCTCCATGGCTACATCCTCATTTATCTCGGGCATATCATCCAGCCCGTCGCACAGTGCTTTTATGTATAGGCCAGTGCCCCCAACCACTACCGCGGTAGTATGCGTTTTAAAAATTTCCTGCAGGCTTTCCAGCGCCAGCGTTTCGTAATTGGAAGCGGTCAGTGCCTCGGTAACAGGATATTGGTTGATGAAGTAATGCTTTACCTCCTGCTGCTGTGCAGGCGTAGGTTGCGCCGTGCCAATAGCCATGCCTTTGTAGCACTGGCGGCTATCGGCCGAAAGTATGGAAGTACCCAGATGTTTGGCAAGCGCCATAGCTATTGCTGTTTTGCCAACAGCAGTGGGGCCTGCTATTACATATACGGTATGGGGGTATGAGGTGCCGCTTACTTCCATTTGCTATATATCTGTTGATGAAAGCATTGCTTCATCTTTTATTATTCGTCGAAACTATCACTACCGCCAGTATCGCCAAAGCTTTCTGCTTCGCCACCGCCTTCTTCCCCTTCGTCACCAAAACCTTCAGCCATTTCATCGGCACCCAGGTCGTACTTTTCTTCCATTTCCACCATCTTATCAGGGTTTACACCTTTTATGCCATATTGAGTAGGTGCTATGCCTTCTTTTCGTACCATATAAGGATAAGTACGTTTAGGATCTTCGTCTTTGTTAATCCCTATCAGCTCAACCAGGAAAGACCATTTCTTTACCGGGTCGTACTCATACACAAACTTATGATCAGGCGTATTTACCAATGCCGATACCGGCGTGCGCATCATAGAAAGCGCAGGAGCATCTTTCTTATTGACCAGCACTTCCGAGTTTATTTCGCGGCCACGGTGCCAGCGGTCGTTGCTTTCAAAGAAAGAAGCGGGAT
>CBFGNI010000262.1:0-3749 GCA_965650105.1 uncultured bacterium
CACTGGTGCACGATCCTGTATTGCTGATGCTGGATGAACCTACTGATGGCCTCGATCCGCAAGGTATAGCCGAGATGCGCCAACTGATAACCAACCTTAGTAAAGACCATGGTAAAACGATACTCATATCCTCCCACCTGCTATATGAAATAGAACAGATAGCTACGCGTATGCTGATAATACACAAGGGTAAAAAAATGGCTGAAGGTACTGTAGAGGATTTACTGAAACCTGAAGAAACGCTGATAGAAACCAGGCTGCTGCCCGACGATAGCATAGTGCAGAAACTGCGGCAGAGTGTATGGGCGCCATACCTGCAGGAGGCAAGTGCAGAGCGTATTGTACTGAAAATGTCGCCAACGGCCATACCTGCTTATAACCAGTGGCTGGTAAGTGCAGGTGCACAGGTAACCAAACTCAGCAGCCGCCATTCGCTGGAGGCTTATTTCTTATCCTTAACCAACGATGTACATGCTTAGGATAGAACTATATAAAATATTTCGCAGGCCGCGTACCTATATTAGCTTTGGTATTATTACAGCCATTACGCTGGTGATACAAATGGCTATGCTGGCCGATGGTAAGAGTTTTGTTGCCTTTGCCCTGCAAGGTGTAGGCGAGCAGTTTGATATTGGAGGCAATATCCTGAACGGGTATCTTATTACCTATATCATTTTGCAATCGCTGCTTATAAACATACCCCTGCTGGTAGCACTGGTGGGTGGCGATGCACTGGCGGGCGAGGCCAATGCAGGTACGCTGCGTTTGCTGCTTACCAAGCCCATTAGCAGGGTGAAGCTGGTGTTGGTAAAGTATGCCGCTACCGTTATTTATTCGCTGGCTATGCTGCTGTGGCTGGCCTTAGTGGCGCTTTTACTCTCGTTGTTGTTGTTTGGGGAGGGCGATATGATCAATCTGAAAAGCGATGCATTCGTTATGCTGCTGAAGGGCGATATTATGTGGCGCTATTTCGCGGCATTCGGGTTTGCTGCTGTGGCTATGGCCGCGGTAGCTGCATTATCTGTATTACTCTCGGTATTTGCAGAGAACTCTATAGGCCCTATTATAGGCACTATGGGTGTTATTATAGTGCTTACCATATTCTCCAACCTGGGGCTGCCCATTTTCGATAATATAAAACCTTACCTGCTTACTACGCACATGATAGGCTGGAAAGGTTTTTTTGACAACCCCGTGCCTTATACATCCATTGTATGGTCGGCGGGTATATTGGTAGCTTATGTGGTAGTGTTGCTTACGGCAACCATTGTATTGTTCAATAGAAAAGATATAAAATCATGATGAGGAAGTACTGGAAATGGTGCGTATGGATTATAGCTTTGGTATTAGTACCTGTGTATGTAAACGCACAGTCATCACCATCGGCCGATGACCTGTTTTATAAACTGCGCAGCAAGCTGGAAGGGGTGAAAGATTATGTGGCTGATGTAAGGGTGCGTATCGATGTGTCTTTTATGCGGGTGCCGCCTATGGCAGGCAAGCTATACTACAAGGCGCCCGATAAAATGAAGCTGGAGCGCGACGGAGGTATATCGATACTACCCAAAAAAAGCATGAACCTTACCATGAGCAATGTAGTGCCGGAAGGTGGGGTGACCATAATAGATGCGGGCTACGATAAGATAGGCGATAAAAACCTGCGGGTGCTGAAAATAGTGCCTAACGATGAGCGCACCGATGTAGTGCTGACCAAAATATGGGTGGATGAAGCACGCCTGCTGGCCCTGCGCACCGAAACTACCACGCGCGATAACGGCACCATAAACATGGAGCTTTCTTTTGGCAAATATGTAACCCAGGCCCTGCCCGACAGGATAACCTTTTACCTGGATGTAAAAGACTATAAGCTGCCTAAAGGCGTAACTATGGATTATGACGATATGCAGGCTGCCACTAAAAAAGCAGGCCCCACAAAGCCACGTAAAGGCAAAATAGAAATAAACTACCTGAACTATAAAATAAACCAGGGCCTGAGCGACAGCATATTTGTAGAAAAGAAGAAATAAAATTTTCAGCCGCAAATCTTTTGTAACATCAGGATATTGATTAGTTTTAGGTGTTTAATCGGATAATATCTTATGAAATATTGTTTACTGATACTATCAGCTCTGCTTGTTATTGCATCGTGCAAAAAGGTAGATGTACCTAAGTCGCACGCCCAGATATTGCGCGAAGGCAGCAGGTGGGCATTGGCTGATGATGTATGGAAATCCTATCGCAAATTCAGTGTAGATACGTTTTTAACTACCGATACTATAAAGCTGAAAGACAACATTGTAGAATGTAAACAGGATGACTACCTGGTGTTTCGCGATGGTAACGACGGCGGACTGAACACCGGTGATAAAAAATGCCCGCAAGGCGAAGCGCAGGAAGAAAATATACGCTGGGGCTTTACCAACAACGATACCCGCATGTATATATACCAGGCGGGCGAAATGTTCTTTGGGTATGATGATGTAGAAGGTGAAGTGACCAACTTCTCCGACAATAAATTTACCATCAGGTATATGGTAATAAACAACCTGACAGAAATACCAAGGAAAGACACGCTATACTATACGGTATCGCTAAAGAAAATTTAAAACATAACCGATATTGTGGAACCACCGGGTTATGGCCCGGTGGTTTTTATTTTTTAATAATTTATGATCGTGCGGCAATTTGTACCTTTGCCACCTGATTTTTAAGAGACGATAAACAATATATGATACGTATTACATTGCCCGATGGCGCGGTACGCGAGTATGAAGCCGGTGTTTCAGCGCTGGATGTAGCTAAATCGATAAGCGAAGGGCTGGCACGCAAGGTGCTGGCTGCCGAAGTGAATGGTGAAGTATGGGATGCCTTCCGCCCTATAAGCAACGATGCAACCCTTAAGTTGCTGACATGGGATGAAAAAGGCGCTAAAGCTACCTTCTGGCACTCTTCTGCCCACCTGATGGCAGAAGCCCTGGAAGCATTGTACCCCGGCGTAAAGCTGGGCATAGGCCCTTCTATCGATAATGGTTTCTATTATGATGTGGACCTTGGTGGCCGCCCTATAACAGAAGAAGACCTGAAAAAGATAGAAACCAAGATGAAGGAACTGGCTAAAAACAACAGCCGCTACGAACGTAAAGACGTATCGAAAGCGGATGCTGTGGCCTACTTTACCGAAAAAGATGACCCCTACAAGCTGGAACTGATTCAAGACCTGCAGGATGGCAATATAACCTTCTATACACAAGGCCAGTTTACCGACCTGTGCCGTGGCCCGCACATACCTAATACCAGCTTTATAAAGGCTATAAAGCTTACCAATATAGCAGGTGCCTATTGGCGTGGTAATGAGAAGAACAAAATGCTTACCCGCATATACGGTATCACCTTCCCCGCACAAAAAGAGCTGGATGAATACCTGGCACTGCTGGAAGAAGCGAAGAAGCGCGACCACCGTAAGCTGGGTAAAGAACTGGAACTATTTGCCTTTAGCGAGAAAGTAGGCAGTGGCTTGCCATTGTGGTTGCCCAAAGGTGCCATGCTGCGCGAACGCCTGCAACAGTTTTTGCAAAAAGCACAAATGGAAAGCGGTTACCAGCCGGTTATTACCCCACATATAGGCAGCAAGCAACTGTATGTTACTTCGGGCCACTGGGAAAAGTATGGTAAGGATAGTTTCCGCCCCATAACTACACCACAGGAAGGCGAGGAGTTTATGCTGAAGCCAATGAACTGTCCGCACCACT
>CBFGNI010000263.1:0-3745 GCA_965650105.1 uncultured bacterium
ATACGCGAAAGCGATCTTATTTGTTGTGTAAGCGTATCGTTCTTTACAAGGTTAGCCCGTAGTTGCAGATAGTTTAGGAAAAGTTTATCCCGTTCTGTAAGTATTGCCTTCATCGAATCGATTCTACCAACCTGCATTGCATTATTCTCGCTTAATGCGCGCAGGGTGTCAAGCCGCAATTGCAATTGTTTCGATTCATCTATATATGGATTGTATGGCTTTACACTGTTATTTAGGGATTGTTCGCGTTGCAGCTGGTCAAGCCTTATTACATCCTTAAACACATTATTTACCAGCTTTAGTTTTTCATTTGGTTTCGATATCCTGTTCACGGTATCTAATACCTTATCGAAAGTGGTACGTGTAATAATCCATGATGTGAGCACGGCAATACCGCCCAGCAAAACTGCTACGATTAGTTTGCCAGATATCGATTTGGAGTATTTTTTTGAAGGATTTGCCGTCATACCCAAGTGGAAATTACTTAACAATTATTAATGCGAACGGCTTTAACTGTTAAAGTACGTGTGTTATGATAAAAAGCGAGACACAGGGCCTCGCTTTTTATAAATCATTTGCTTTATAAAATAAACTACAAATGACAGCCTGTGGTGCCATCTTTCATTGCATTCAGATCATCTTCATACCGCTCGCAGAAATCGTTTGCATCTTCATAGCTTTGCTTTTTAAGCTCGTATGTGAATTTAGTGCTAGCTCCGTCTGTTTGTACGGTATCGCATGTACAGTTGTAGCTTTTTTTGCAAGAAGACATTGCAACAACAACAGCGGCAACAAATAATATTTTTTTCATGCGAAGACTTTTGTATAAAGCAAAATTATGTAAGGGATTAAAAATCTTGTGTTTATTGCTTGTTAACGCCGTGAAAACGATTTGTTATACAACCACGTTTATCATTTTCCCCTTTACATAAATTATCTTTTTTGGTTCTTTGCCTTCCAGCCACTTTACAATGGTAGCATCGGCTAATACTTCTTTATGAATAGCCGCCTCTTCAATATCCAACGGAAACTCGAGTTCAACTCTTGTTTTACCATTTACTGCAACAGGATATTTCTTTGTGTTTTCTGCCAGGTATTTATCCTCGAAAATTGGGAATGGCGCATCCAAGACTGTGCTTTCATGCCCAAAGTTGTGCCATAGCTCTTCAGCCAGGTGTGGCGCAAATGGTGCAAGTATCACAGCAAGGCCTTCCAGTATTATTCGCTTATGGCAATTCAATGCTGCAAGCTCGTTAACGCATATCATAAACTGGCTAATACTTGTATTGAATGAAAAGCGTTCAATATCCTCGCCAACTTTTTTTATCGTTTTATGTATTACACGTAGTTCAGCTTCAGCAGGTGCATCTTCAGTAACTATCCAGCCTTTTTGCTCATCGAAGTACAAACGCCACAACTTTTTCAGGAAGCGGTGCACACCTTCAATGCCTTTAGTATCCCATGGTTTACTTACTTCTATCGGTCCTAAAAACATTTCATACATCCGGAAAGTATCAGCGCCAAACTTTTCAACTATGTCATCGGGGTTTACTACATTGTATTTGCTTTTGCTCATCTTCTCAACTTCTGCACCGCAAATATATTTGCCATCTTCTTCCAGTATAAATGTAGCATCTGCATATTCCGGGCGCCATTGTTTAAACGCTTCAGTATCCAGTTCAGTACCGTTTACTATGCTTACATCTACATGAAGTTGGTTTGTCTGGTATTTATCTTTCAGTCCTTTAGATACAAATTGGTTGGTACCATGTACCCTGTACACGAACCGGGAACTGCCCTGTATCATGCCTTGGTTCACCAATTTTTTAAACGGTTCTTCAAAGCTTATATAACCAAGATCGAACAAAACTTTCGTCCACATACGGCTGTATAGCAGGTGGCCAACAGCATGCTCGGTGCCGCCAACATATACATCCACCTCGCGCCAATAGTCAACAGCCTGTTTACTGGCAAACTCCTGTTCGTTGTGCGGATCCATATAGCGCAGAAAATACCAGCTACTGCCTGCATAGCCGGGCATCGTATTTGTTTCGCGTGTACCTGCATGTGTGTTTACCCAGTCAGTTACGTTTGCAAGTGGCCCTTGTCCTTCAGCCCCGGCTTTATAATCTTCTACAAGAGGTAGCTCAACAGGTAGCTTTTGTAGAGAAGGATGGGCGTGGACCTCATTTTCATCTATACCATAAGGTGTGTCATTGATGTAGATAATCGGGAAGGGCTCACCCCAGTAGCGTTGGCGGCTGAAACCAGCGTCGCGCATTTTATAGTTGACCTGGGTTTGGCCAACACCTGCATCTTCAATTGCGCGAATGGCAACATCTACCGCCTGCCTTATTTCCATCCCATTCAGGAAGCTGCTGTTATCCAGCTTGCCTGTTTTTTCGCTATAGGCTTTTTCACCATTATAAAGATTACCGAAAATATTGGTAATGGGTATTTCAAAATGTTTAGCAAAATTATGGTCGCGCTCGTCGCCGCTGGGCACAGCCATAATAGCTCCTGTACCATAGCCTGCCAGTACGTACTCCGATATCCATACAGGTATATTTTTATGGGTGAATGGGTGTACCGCGTATGCCCCGGTAAAGCAGCCCGTAACCTGTTTTACCTCGCTCATGCGTTCGCGTTCCGATCTGCTTTTTACATACTGCTTATATTCATTAACGGCATCTCTTTGTTCATCGCAAGTTATTTCATCTACAATTTCATGTTCCGGTGCAACCACCATAAAATCAACACCAAATATGGTGTCGGGCCGTGTAGTGAATACGGTTATATGTTTCTCCTGGAAGCCAAACAGTTCAAAACGCACTTCGGCGCCATTACTTTTGCCTATCCAGTTGCGCTGCATATCTTTCATAGCCTCTGTCCAGTCTAGTCCTTCCAGGCTTTTCAGCAGCCGTTCGGCATATTCAGTTATGCGCAAAAACCATTGGCGCATTCTTTTCTTTTCCACAGGGTGTCCTCCGCGTTCCGATACACCATTCACCACTTCATCATTGGCCAATACAGTACCCAATGCTTCGCACCACCATACTTCAGCATAGTTCAGGTATGCAAGGCGGTAGCGCATCAGCGTATCACGCTTTTCCTTCTCGTTCATTTTCTTCCACGAGCGGGAGTCGAAACAGAATTTATCATCATCAGGGCATGGTGTCTTATTATTCCCTTCTTTATCGAAAATGGTTACCAGTTCGGATATCGGGCGTGCTTTATCCAGCTTATGGTCATACCAGCTATGGAATAATTGCAAAAAGATCCATTGTGTCCATTTATAATATTTAGGGTCGCTTGTGCGCACTTCCCTGTCCCAGTCGTAACAAAACCCTATGTTATCCAGTTGCTCGCGATATCGGGCAATATTTTTCTCGGTAGTAATAGCCGGGTGTTGGCCTGTTTCTACAGCATACTGTTCAGCCGGCAGACCAAATGCATCGAAACCCATTGGGTGCAGCACGTTATACCCCTTCAGTCTTTTGTAGCGAGCATATATATCCGACCCTATATAGCCTAAAGGATGTCCTACATGCAGACCCGCACCACTAGGATAAGGAAACATATCCAGCACATAAAATTTAGGCTTATCGCTATGATTGTTTACAATATAGGTACCCTGGTCTTGCCAGTAGTTTTTCCATTTCTTCTCTATTTCGCGAAAAGCGTATTCCATTATTTTATATTATATAAAAGGGATGCCAAAATTACAAAACGAAGCAATCAATAC
>CBFGNI010000264.1:0-3729 GCA_965650105.1 uncultured bacterium
CCATCCTGCTCTTCCTCCGTCACTATAGTAAAAGCACCCTGCTCAAAGCCTTGTTTAAAATAGTCTTGCCATTCTTCAAATAAGCCGGTAGGGTAGTCGCCTGCCTTTATCTCTTCTATATAATCTTTACCTGTCAGTTGTTTTATTCGCCTCCAGAAAGCGTAGTTGCCCCCCATTATCTTCATGTCTTTGTTTATCGACCAGATAATGTCTTTCGTGTTATTGATAATAGAGCGCAGGTGGTTCTTCTCTTTCTCTATAGCGCGCTGCAGTTCTTTCTGTTCGGTCAGGTCTATGGCCACGCCTACTACCATATCCGGCTGGGTTTCATCCCCTTTTACCAATACGGCTTCGTTGTGCAAGGTTTTTACCGTACCATCGCGGCTTACAATGCGGTATTCAAGGGTGGCTTTGCCTGTAGTATTTATCGTATCCATAATATACTGCATGGCGTCTTTGTCTTCCGGGTGTATGCCATCCAGTAGTACACCGGGAGTGCCTATCAGCTCTTCAGCGGTGTAGCCGTATATGGTCTCGCATGCTTTGTTGATATATACCAGCGTATAGTCATCGGCCCTGCGGGACCACACAATTTCCGGTATCGAGCCCAGTATCCTGTCCAGGTGTTCTTTTTGCCTGCGCAGTTCTGTCTGCAGCATTTCGTTCCTGCGGCGGGCTATTACTTTTTCGGTCACGTCCACGGCATTTATCATGGTGGCCGGCTTCCCGTTGAACATCATGCCCTGCGCGTATATATGCGCGTGAAACAGTTCGCCATTGCTACGCTTATGCACCCATTCGCCCGCATCGTAAAAGTTATCCTGTATCATGGCCTGGCGCTTTATAAAAGCTTCTCTTTCTTCTTCGGGCCGTAGATCAAGGGCGGTCAGGTTATCCAGCTGTTCCTCAGTATAGCCGTACTGGCGCAGCGCATCGTTATTCATGGCCAGTATCTTGTACTCTTCTTTATCGTATATATACAGTGCGCCCGGCCTGTCGTCAAAAAAATACTTCTTGCCGTTTTCGCTATACTTAAGGGCAGCGGCGTATTGCAGCGTTTTGGCCAGCAGGGCGGGAGTGCAGCCTTCCAGCGGTAGCAGGTCTTGCGCGGTTTCGGGTTTTCCCTCGCCGGGGTTCAGTGCAATGGCCACTTTGGGTATGTGCGGCATAGCTTGCAGGCTTTGCCAGGCGTTGGTATTGCCGGCGGGTAGCAGCATTATATCAGCGCCCACAAACAGGTCGCTCCGCTCCTGGCTGGTAGTATCACTGCCATGTATGGAAGCTTGCAGGCCAGCAGCTGTTAATAATATTGCTATTTCATTTGCCGTTTCGGGGTTGAAGCCCAACAGCAAAACGTTCTTATCCCCCATCTAAAAATTATGAATCCCCTGATTTTAATTACCTACACAAAATATTAATTATTGTTTTTAATTGCAATATAGGTTTAATGCTATATGTCAATGCAACTAACGATTGCTAACAGGGTGCGGCAAGATATATTTATTTGCCGGAGTGTAAGTATTAATTTCACATAAATTAAGCGCTGCCATGCAACGATATATAATTTTTTTGCGTGCTATAAATGTAAGCGGGCACAATATAATACGTATGGAAGACCTGCGTAAGCTTTGGGCGCTGCCGGGTATCAGCAATGTGAAAACGTATATACAAAGTGGCAATGTAATATTAGATGCAAAGCACGAGGTAGCTAAACTAACAGCGGAGCTTGGCAAGCCATTAAAAAAGTACACAGGCAACGATATTGAACTGATGCTGCGAACGGTTGATGAACTAAAGGCGGTGCTGAAGAACAACCCCTTTAAAAAAATACCTGCGGGCCATACTCTGTACATCAGCTTTTTAAACGAAGAACCCGCTAAAGAAATAGCCGGGCAGCTGGAGGCTAAAAGCAACGATGTAGATCAGTTTAAAGTAAAGGGCAGGGAAGTATATGCGCTGGTAGATAAAACTGCGCCCAAATCTCAGTTCTCTAATATGTTTGTTGAAAAGCAACTGAAGCTGCCCGCTACAGGCCGCAATATGAATACGGTGGAAAAGATGCTGGCACTTGCTGAGGACTAACGAAACAAACCCACCTGCGAACAGGCGGGTCTTGTTATGGTTTGTTATATTTTCATAGTGCACACCTGGAAAGGTGATATAGGGCAGGTATTATATTGGTTTCTTGTTTACGAAAATTGTAGTGCAGGTACTACCGGCCTGTTTGAGGCGTATTTTACATAACGCATGTAGTTGCCGGGGGGTAGTTTTTGCGATGGCAGCAAAATATCGAAGCTCAATGGTATATCACAACCTGCGCGCAAAGTATCTATAAAGCGTTGCCTGTAGCGCCAGGGTATAGATGGTAATACATGCCTGTAGCTGCTGAAATGAGCGTATGAGGACAAGCAATTAGCTACCTTTTCCTCAAACTGGCGGTAACTAATAAATGTATTAGGTTCTGTCATTGTTATAAACGGGTAACATATTGCGAACAATACATTATAAAAAGCGTGCCCATAATGTATTAATAATTAAGGAATAATAATAATATCACTACTATGGAACAAAGTACTAAAAATTCAAAGATCATTAATACCAGCTGCGAAACACTGTTTCATGCTTTCACCAGTGCCGATGCGCTAGCTGCCTGGATGGCGCCCGGCGATATGACGGCTAAGGTGCACGATTTCGATCTGTGTGAAGGTGGCGGCTATACCATGTCGCTATACTACCCGGCTGCCGATGCCGGTGCCGGTGCACAAGGTAAAACAAATGCCAGGGAAGACAGGTACACAGCCAGGTTCATAACCCTGGTGCCGCCTCATAATATAGTAGAAGTAGTGGTTTTCGATACTGAAAATAACGCTTTTAAAGGCGAAATGATCATGGAAGTGACGCTGGAAGAAGTACCGGGTGGCACCAAAGTAACCATGGAGTTTAAAAACATTCCACCGGGTATCAGTCCCGCCGATAATGAAAAAGGCACATTGTCCTCGCTTGAAAAGCTGGCGTCTTATGTAAAAGGCTAAATTTTAGCCGGTATTGGGCTTGCGGGCATGGTTGGCCAGCATAGCAGCATAGGCGGCATCGTCAATATGCGTGCTGGTCAGCACTATATCGAAAGCTTCCGGCATATCCCAGCCTGCTTTCAGGGTGTTAATATATCTTGCGCGGTGCGTATGGGGTATTGCAGCCAGTATATGCTGCCATTGCCCGCTATCTGTAACTATCTGCCTCACTGCTTCCTCAAACTCTTTATAACTCAACATATTAATATTCCGTGGCGCTCAGGGGTCTGCCACCATCTTTTTTCCTGTTACATACGGAAAAGATTAGCGGAAGGTTCTGTAAACGGCGGGGAATTTCAAAAAAAGATCAGCCGCGCTGCGATGATTGCTCGGGCTTATAAATAGCAAGGGCTTCTTCCAGAAATTTCAGGTAGTCCTCTTCATACAATGTAAGGCTGGCCATTACCATGTCAAAGGCTACGGGCATCTCAAATCCTTCCTGTATTGTAATTATATAGCGCCTGCGGTGTGCATAGGGTACTGCCGGTAATATATGTCGCCAATTGCTAATATCACCCACCACAGAAGCTACAGCCTCTTCAAAATCAGCATACTTTATCATAGTTTAGGTAAATGGACGGGCTAAAATAAGCATTAAATCATTTTGCCTGTATATGGCTTTTAGTTAACGAATACTAAATAGCTGGTAATTGAAACG
>CBFGNI010000265.1:0-3703 GCA_965650105.1 uncultured bacterium
TTTTGTAGTTGCTGAATTGCTGAAATATCCTGTGAAGGAGGTAGTAGTTTATGACAATTTTACCCGTGGCAAAAAAGAACATCTGGCACGCAGCCTTGCTGATAGCAGATGTTCCGTTTACTCTTATGGTGGTGATATACGCGAAACAGATATATTGGATAAAGCGATGGAAGGGGTAGATTATGTATTTCACCTGGCAGCAATGTGGCTACTGCATTGCAAGGATTTTCCCCGTACAGCTTTCGATGTGAATATTGGAGGAACATTTAATGTTTTAGAAGCTTGCGTAAAACACAATGTAAAGAAATTGATATATTCATCGTCCGCCTCGGTATATGGTGATGCGGTAGAAGTGCCAATGACTGAAGAACACCCGTTTAATAATAAAAACTTTTATGGCGCTACTAAAATATCGGGAGAGGCTATGTGTACTGCTTTTAACGACCGTTATAGCTTAAAGGTAATTGGCCTTAGGTACATGAATGTATATGGGCCGGGGCAAGACCAGCATGCAGTGTATAGTGGGGTAGTGCCTATTATGTTAAATAAAATAGATGCTGATGAACAACCCGTAATAAATGGCGATGGTAGCCAGGCATACGATTTTATATATGTAGAAGATGTTGCTAAAGCAAATGTAGCAGCTTTATTGTCTGATGTAGATTTTGGTTATTACAATGTAGGTACTGGAGTACAAACTACCATAAAGGAGTTATGTAACACCATCCTTCAACTTAAAGATTCTAGCCTGAAGGTTTTATATAAGCCTTATAGTGAAGATGATGCACGGGCTTTAGTGAAAAACAGGATAGGTTCTGCTGAGAAAGCCGCAAATGAAATAGGGTTTACCTATAGTTACACACTTAAGCAGGGTTTGCAAAAACTGATTGCATGGCGGGAAACTATTAAATAATCAATGAGTGGTAGCATGTTAATTATTAGCCTTTTCAAGTTATATTGACATCTGAAATAAATTACTAACAATATTGCTGCAAGGCAATAAACAGGTATTGTGAGGCTATATAAAATATTAAGCGGGCTTATTATTATTTTTTTTACAGGATTGTTTCTGTACCTGCAGGTACTTCATTACGATGATTGTATAAAACTGATTAGCGATATAAGTGGCTATTCAAAAAAAGATAAAATATCATCTCTGCTTACTCCGGCAAAGTTCAGTTTGCTCAAATTTACACCCCTCGCAGGGGTATTGGCTGGGGTATTAATGTTATTGTTCCGCAAGCCAATATTGAAAGCAGTATTTTTTACCACTGATAATATTGGTATAGCTTATAAATATCTTGTACTTAGTTTTAAGCGTTTCGCACGCGATGAAAAGCTGGTGTTCTGGCTGATAATATTGGCGAACATGCTTGTAAAGGGGTATTATGCATGGCATTTTACAATTACTTACGATGAGGCCTGGACGTACTTAAATTTTACTGATCGTGGCATCATTTCGTCGATGACCTATTATTCAGCGCCTAATAACCATATTCTAAATTCCATACTGACTAATATATTCAACCATCTACCTCTACCTGTTACGTTCAGGATAAGGTTGCCATCGTTATTGGCAAGTACATTTTTCCTCATGGTATTCTATGTATTCTCAAGGCGTTGGCTTAACCATAACGTTGCCATATTGGTATTGTTAGTCTTATCGTTCCTTACGCCCGAACTTTTTTATGCCTTTACTGCAAGAGGATATATATGGGTCATATTGTTTTCTGCTATTTGCTATTTTATATCTATTAGGCTTGTAGAAACAAGGGTAGGTGAAATGCGCAACCTCTTTTATTTCTCTTTGTGCGCCATATTAGGCTTCTATACAATGCCCTCTTTTTTATATCCCTATGCTACACTGAATATCTATTTGCTGGTGTATGCAATATTCAATAAAAGGAATAGCCTCGCTAAAAAAATTATTGTGTGGGGTATGATTACGATAATTGGAGTAATACTATTGTATATACCAATTTTTGCTATATCGGGTCTGGACTCTGTTATTTCTAATCAATATGTGGTGCCAATATCAAGAGCTGAGGTGATGCATAGATTATGGCCTCATCTCATGGATGTGTTTGAGTATCTTTTTATTTACCGGTATGCACTATTTTTTGTTTATGCGCTACTCATATTTGCATGCTTTTACAGTACCAACAAAAAGATAGCGGTATTAAATCTTTGGATAGTTGTCTTTATGGCGTTTATTCCTATACTCCATTCGGTAGTGCCTTTTACCCGCACATGGGTCTATCTTACAGTTCCGGTGCTCATTTCGTTAGGAATGATACTGCAAAAAGCCTTGCGGGCAACATTGAAATCTGTTTTCTATTACGTAGTTGGGGCATGTTTGTCGGTAGTAATACTCATCGCAGCCCTTTCATCTATAAAAGGTATCGAGCATTATGCGTTAAGTGCTGAAAAAGCTACTGCTTTTGCACTTAGAGAAAATATTTCATCTGTTTTTATAAAAGAACCATTGATGGATACCTACTTGTTATATTCGTATAAAGTAAACCGGCGCACACTAGATTGCGTTATTTTTGAGGAAGACTTTGAACAGAAACAAAACGAGATTAAATACCTACTGATTAAAAAAGGACAATCTGTTGTTAATACAGCGGGGCAACCTGTTTTTTCCAATCAATACTTTGATATTTATAGAAATGCATCATACATTAACAGTATAAAAAATTGATATCTTTTTATGAATTGGAAGATATACATCATCAATCTCGATACGGCTGTCATAAGAAGAAATTTTATGAAGAGCCAGTTGAAGAAACTTAAGATCGATAATTATGAAATTATTGATGCTGTTAGCGCTGTAAAGATGGGTGAAGAATGGTTGCAAACACAGGTGAACAGGGGAGAGCTGGTAAGGCACATGACGGGTGGGGAAATAGCCTGTACGCTAAGCCATAAAAAGGCACTTGAGAAATTTTTAAGAGATAAGGATGCGGACTATGCAGTTGTGCTGGAAGACGATGCTTCATTGCCCAAGGATTTTAAGAAATCGATAGAAGACTCAATAAGCTATATAAAGGAAGACGATGTAATGCTGCTAGCAGGGTCGGTGCAGGAACCATTCGAATATAATGCAGTACGCAGTCTTGGTGATAACAGGGTTATACTGAAACCGGTAAAGGCAACTGCACGTGTATTTAGTGCTGCTGCATACATCATGTCGAAAAAAGTGGCCGAAAAGCATATAAAAAGCCTGTACCCGATAACTGATGTTACGGATAGCTGGCAGCATTACAGAATGCGTGGATCGATGGATAACATTTACCTGGCGCACCCGTTTGTTGTGGACCAGGAGGTGTTTCAATCATCGCGCGATATACGATCATTAAAGAATACCATAATCAACTGGATATTATATCATAAAGTGCCGGTATTGTATAGTTTCTTCAGGAAAAGAAGAAGAAGGGCAGAGGATGAACGTTTGAAAAATATTCACGTAATCGGCTAAATAATATGGGTAAGATCAGGCTCGTCTATATTCTTTCAGAAGTGGGCAAAGCATTAGCTTTTGAATGGATAGCTGAAGAGCTGGATGCTAAGAAGTTTGATCTTAGTTTTATTCTCGTCAATCCGGTAAACAGTACACTAGGCGACTTCCTGAAAAGTAAAGGCATACCTGTAACTATAGTGACCGGCGGTGGGAAAAAGGATTGGCCTGCTATGATCTGGA
>CBFGNI010000266.1:0-3623 GCA_965650105.1 uncultured bacterium
GAAGCGGGATTTTTACTTACTCTACTATATAATTGGGTTAGCTGCAACCGGTGGTTGTACCGCAGTTAGGACACATATAACATGTACCATTGCGGAGGGTGATGTTGCCGCAGTTGCGGCAGGCAGGCGCATCGGCGCTGGTACCCATCATCTTTTTAATATCGGCAGTAGCGGCTACGGCTTTAGGAGCCAGTGCTGCGGGTGCTTTTTGCTTTTGCGTTTGCGGTGCAGTAACACGTACCTGCGATAATTCCTGCTGCTGTGCGGCAGCGACTTCTTCATCGTGGCTTATGCGGTTAGGGTCCTGTACGTGTACCAGGTCGGTACGGTCAAGGTATTCATAAGCCAGCAGGCGGAACATATAATCGAGTACCGATGTAGCCGATTTGATATTCGGGTGCTCCACCACACCCGATGGTTCGAAACGTGTGAACGTGAATTTATCAACGTACTCATCTAAAGGCACACCATATTGCAAACCTACCGATACTGCTATCGCGAAGCTGTTCATCAGGCTACGCATAGTGGCACCTTCTTTCGCCATATCAACAAATACTTCACCCAGCGTACCATCAGGGTATTCACCTGTGCGTACAAACAAGGGCTGGCCGCCAACTTTTGCTTTTATGGTATAACCACGGCGTTTAGCAGGCAGTTGTTTACGTTCTACTATACGGCTCAATTCGCGTTTCAGTTGTGTATCGGGGCTTGCCTGTACACGTTTGTTCACTTCTTCCAGCAGTTCATTCACCGTCAGCTGACCAAGGTCAACTATTTGTGTAGTTTCTGCTTCAGTAATAGCTGTTTCCGTTTTATCTTCTTTCTTTTTCTTATCGCTTTTGTTGCTTAGTGGCTGGCTCAGTTTCGAACCATCGCGGTACAAAGCACATGCTTTGATGCCCAGCTGCCAGCTCAGTTGGTAGCAATCTTTTATTTCTTCAACCGTTGCTTCGTTTGGCAGGTTGATGGTTTTAGAGATAGCGCCACTGATGAACGGCTGCGTAGCACCCATCATGCGGATGTGGCCATGAGCGTGTATGTAGCGTTCGCCTTTTTTACCGCATTTGTTAGCGCAATCGAAAACAGGCAGGTGTTCTTCTTTCAGGAAAGGAGCACCCTCCACCATCATAGTACCGCATACATAATCGTTAGCCGCTTCTATTTCTTCATCGCTAAAGCCCAGTTCTTCCAGCAGGTTAAAGTCCGGTGCGAAATATTGTTCAGGTTTGAAGCCCAGGCGTTGCAGGCATTCTTCGCCCAAGGCATAAGCGTTGAATACGAAACCTATTTCAAATGCACTTTCAACAGCAGTATCCAGTTTTTTCAGTTCTTCGCCAATAAAGCCTTTTTCGCTTAGTGTCTGGTGGTTGATGAAAGGAGCGCCTGCGAATGTGCCATGGCCTTTTGCATATTTTACTATCGCATCAATTTCAGACTCTGAATATTTCAGGTTCTTCAATGCTGCAGGTATCGATTGGTTGATGATCTTGAAATAACCACCACCAGAAAGTTTCTTGAATTTAACCAGTGCAAAATCAGGCTCGATACCGGTAGTATCGCAATCCATTACCAGGCCAATAGTACCTGTAGGAGCGATAACGGTAGCTTGTGCATTGCGGTAGCCATGTTGCTCACCCATTTGTACTGCTTCGTCCCATGCTTTGGTAGCAGCGGTCAGCAGGTAGTCAGGGCAATACTTGGCGTTGATACCCATTGGTTTTGTTTCCAGGTTATCGTAGGCATCAGAAGCATCGTAGGCAGCAGCACGGTGGTTGCGCATTACACGCATCATGTGCTTTTTGTTTTCTTCGTAGCGAGGGAAAGCACCCAGCGCAGCAGCCATCTCAGCCGATGTACGGTAAGCAACACCATTCATAATAGCTGTGATAGCACCGGCAATAGCGCGGGCTTCTTCACTATCGTAAGGTATACCGCTTACCATAAGCATTGAGCCGAGGTTAGCATAACCTAAACCAAGTGTGCGGTAGTCGTAGCTCAGTTGCGCTACTTCAGGCGAAGGGAATTGCGCCATCAGTACCGATATTTCCAGCACAACAGTCCACAGGCGGGTCATGTATTCAAAGCCTTGTACATCGAAGCTGTTATCCGATTCGTTGAAGAAACGGCGCAGGTTAAGCGATGCCAGGTTACAAGCTGTGTTATCAAGGAACATATATTCCGAGCATGGGTTAGATGCGCGGATAGGGCCACCTTCAGGGCAGGTATGCCATTCGTTGATGGTAGTATCGTATTGTGTACCGGGGTCAGCACAACGCCATGCAGCGTAAGATATTTTATCGAACAACTGCGACGCAGGCATTTTCTTCATTGTTTTGCCTGTGCTGCGTGCTGTCATTTCCCAATCGCCACCGTTAGCCAGGCGACGGAAGAATTCGTTAGGTATACGTACTGAGTTGTTTGAGTTTTGGCCCGATACTGTTTTGTATGCTTCGCCTTCGTAGTCAGAAGCATAACCCGCAGCTATCAAGGCAGCTACTTTCTTTTCTTCTTCTACTTTCCAATCGATAAAGTCTACTACTTCAGGGTGGTCAAGATCAAGACACACCATTTTAGCAGCACGGCGGGTTGTACCACCGCTTTTTATAGCACCCGCAGCGCGGTCGCCTATTTTCAGGAAGCTCATCAGGCCGCTCGATGTACCACCACCGCTCAGTTTTTCGCCTTCGGCGCGTATGTTTGAATAGTTGGTACCTACACCCGAACCGTATTTGAAGATACGTGCTTCACGTACCCACAGATCCATGATACCGCCTTCGTTCACCAGGTCGTCATCTACACTTAATATAAAGCAAGCATGTGGCTGAGGACGTTCGTAAGCGTTTTTAGAGCGTTCCAGGCTGCCTGTATCAGGATTAACGAAGTAGTGGCCTTGTGCCGTACCATCGATACCATAGCTATTGAATAAGCCGGTATTGAACCATTGTGGCGAGTTAGGCGCACAGCTTTGTTGCAGTATGCTGAATACTAATTCATCGTAGAATATCTGCGCATCGTTCTTAGTTGCGAAGTAGCCATATCTTTCACCCCAACTGCGCCAGCAGTCAGCAAGGCGGTTAGCCACTTGCTTAATAGAAGTTTCGCGGCCGGTAGTACCATCGGGTTGAGGTACACCTGCTTTACGGAAATATTTTTGAGCCAGGATATCCGTAGCGATCTGCGACCAGTGCTTCGGAACCTCTACGTCGGTCATCTCAAATACTTTTTCACCGTTCGGGTTACGAATTACGGAAGTACGGTAATCGTACTCGAAAAGGTCAAATACATCTACGCCTTCTTTGGTGTATTGGCGGGCGAAGGCGAGGCCTTTTCCTTTAGCAGATTTAGTGGCAGCCATGGGCAAATATCTTTAGTTAAATAAAAGTTAAAGGGATTCTTTAATCGGACAACGAAAATATCCAAAAGCTAGTTGCCTTTGAAAAATAGAAATCAACCCCATGTGGATAACCTCGCTGTAAAAAAATAACACCTTGAATCTTCAGCACTTAGAGCATATTTTCAAATATGTAATGAAAATTTCACTTGCTCGTCTCAAAAAAACGATTATATTATTATGCAAATTTATGGCTTTTTCTATAGCAAATTCTATAAGTAAACACAAAAAA
>CBFGNI010000267.1:0-3616 GCA_965650105.1 uncultured bacterium
CGACTTTGCGGTATTTGAAAATGGTTTCTCTAATCCTGCAAATGCAGAAGAAGCATTTTTAGAACTGGCTTTTGTTGAAGTAAGTTCTGATGGCATCAACTTCCATCGCTTTGCACCATCATCGCTTTCATCTGAAACTGTGCAGGTACCTGCTGCGGGTGTGTACATGACTGCACGGCTTATCAATAACCTTGCAGGTAAGTATGTTGGCGGTTATGGTACTCCTTTCGATCTGCAGGAACTGGAAAGCATTTCAGGGCTTGACATAAATAATATAACACATGTGCGTATTGTGGATGTTATAGGTTCATTGACCGGACATGAAACATACGATAAAGACGGCCATAAAATAAATGACCCATACCCAACTGCATTTGCAGGTGGCGGGTTCGATCTGGACGGGGTGGGTGCCTTTTATCAGCATGGTTTATTTCCTGTATCTGTAAATAGCTTAGCTACAAGTCCGGTAAAGGTTTACCCTAACCCGACTACGGATAGAGTATTTATACAAACCGAAAATGAAGGTAATTATACATTAGTACTTACCGATGTAACAGGTAAAATTTTACAACAGATCAATTCAGCGAAAAATAATAATATAGACATGTCTGCTTATAAAACAGGTATATATGCGTTGATAATTGAGGATGCAACCGGTAAACGATGGGTAGAAAGAATAATCAAACTATAAGTAAGCTATTATTAGCTTGCATTGTGTTTTTTACGGCCTGTGTAAAAGACAAGCCAGATCCGTATGTACCACCTGTAGCCGTTGATAGCACTAATAATGTATATATAGTTTGTGAAGGAAGCCTCGGTAATGGCAATTCATCTCTTGGCCTTTACCAGACAGAAGACGGACAAACTTTTGAAGATGTTTACAAATCGGCAAATAACCATGACCTTGGTGACGTATTGCAAAGCATCACACCAATTGGTGACCGCTTTTTTCTGTGTGTAAATAATTCTGATAAAATTGTGATCATTAATAAAGATGATCACAAGCAAGTTGGCTCTATCAGCATTCCTAAGCCAAGGTATATATTACCTATAAATCCTAATAAGGCTTATGTTTCCACACTATTCAGCAAAAAACTGTATGTGATAGATCCTCAGGCTATGTCGGTAACAAAGATCATCGACCTGCCTTATGAAAATGCAGAAGGTATGTTGCTGAGAGATGGTATAGCTTATGTTTGCCCCTGGGATACTGCTACGGATAAAGTGTTGCTTATGGATACACAGACTGATGAAATAAGGCAAACTGTTGCAGTTGCGGGAAGAGCACCACAAGATATACTAACAGATAAGAATGGTAAGTTGTGGATATTATCCGGTAATGTGTATAAAAATAAAGATGCAGCATTAACCTGTATCGACCCTAATAGTAATCAGGTTGTAACGTCTTACCTGTTCCAACATAAAGTTGATCCTATAAGATTAGTGACAAACAACGCGAAAGACCAGTTATATTTTATTGAAGTAGACTATAACGCAGGGATTGAAAACAACGGTATCTATCGTATGAATATTAATGATGCTTTACTACCCACACAGGCATTGATACCGGCAGCAAAGTTTCAGTACTTTTGGGCACTGGGTATAGAGCCTGGTACAGGCAAAATATATGTTGGTGATCCCAAAGGGTTTATTCAGAAAGGATCGGTCGGTATTTATAATACCGATGGTGTAAAAGAAAAAGAGTTCAGTACAGGCATAGGTCCAGGTCATTTTTATTTTCAGTAAATGCATTTAAAGAATTCAATAAAGAGAAAACAGGTAGCATTGCTTTTAGTAATGCTATTTTCTTTTTGCGAGGTAAAGGCGCAGATAATAAAAGATACACTTACGGAAGTAAAGGTAAAGACACACAGAAAAATAAGAATATCGAACGACGAACGTATCAATACCTATTCACCTGGGCAGAAGGTACAGACAATAGATAGTATTACACTGCAACAATACCAGTTTCAAAGCATGGCAAATTTGCTGTCGCAGCAAGTGCCGGTATTTGTAAAGTCTTATGGTTTCAATTCTTTAGCGACGCTCAATTTTCGCGGAGCGTCGGCGGCACAGTCGCAGGTATATTGGAATGGTATACCTATCCAGAATGCAGCTTCCGGCGTGGCTGACGTTTCATTGCTGCCTGTATCATTACTTAGTAAAGTGAATGTAGTTTATGGCAGTTCATCGGCATTATGGGGTAGTGGCAATGTGGGCGGTGCATTATTGGTTGAAACTGAACATCCGGATTTCGATTCCGTGGGAGGTTTTGAACATGCTGTTTCTGCAGTTGTCGGTAGTTACAATCAATACCAATTAGGTATCAAATCAGGACTGAAGACAAAACGTTTTGCATTAGGCATTACAGCCTTTGGGCAGACTGCTGAAAATGATTTTAAGTATTACGATGGTAAAGCCGATCAACATACCAATAATTCTAAACTGCAAAGTGGAGTGGTAATGCTGAATAGCGGTTATAAGCTGAACAACAAAAATGAATTGTCGGTAACAGGTTGGTATCAACAATATTATAGAGAAATACCTAAAGCATTATTCGAAGATGTATCAGTAAAAAACCAGCGCGATGAGTCGTTGCGTTTATTGGCTGAATGGAAACGAACAGGTAACAAAACAAATACCTATAGCAAAGTGGCGTACCTGCGCAATAATATGTTGTATAGTGATGATACGATTAAGTTAAGGTCGCAGTACAGCACAAATCAACTATTTGGTGAGGTGGGAGTCAATCATCGTTTTAATAGTCATCACCAGTTGCTGGCTTTTATACCAGTGCAAGCGTCGTGGATACGCAGGGAGCTAATGAATGATGTGAAAACGCAAAACAAGGCTGCGATTGCATTGGCTTATGCAGTTAATTATTTCCAGGAGAAGTTGAATATGTCTGTAACAGCACGTGGAGAGGTTGTGAATGGCTGGAGCGCATTTCTGCCGGGCATCAATGCTTCGTACCAATTAACTGATTGGCTGAAGATCAGGGCCAATGTGCAAAAAAGCTTCAGGGCACCTACGCTTAATGAACTGTATTATGTACCGGGCGGTAATGAATTGTTGAAACCCGAAGAAGGTTGGAATGAAGATGCAGGTTACGTAATAAGGGTTGGTGCCAACAGAAGATTGACCCTAACACATGACTTTGCAGTATTCAATCGTGTAATAGATAATTGGATCGTTTGGTTTGGCGGTGCTATCTGGACTCCTCACAACATTGCCTCAGTACACAGCCGTGGTATAGAAACGCAAAATAAACTGAACTATAAGATCAATAAAAGTTGGTCTGCTTATATAGGTGCCAATACTTCTTATGTGCTGGCTACTACTTTAGAAAGCTATTTACCAGGCGATGGAAGTATTGGTAAACAAATACCATATACACCTCGCTATAACTACCAGGGTAATATCGGTTTCTCATACAAAACCCTATTTGTTAACTATAACCATACTTATACCAGCTATCGTTTTGTTACTATCGATGAATCGCAATACTTGTTGCCGTATAATACAGGTAATATTCAGGTGCTGTATAGTTTAGCTAATAGCAGGTTGCCATTGCAGTTTACAGCCCAATGCAACAATGTATGGAATTCGAAATATG
>CBFGNI010000268.1:0-3580 GCA_965650105.1 uncultured bacterium
ACGTCTTTAAATTCAGGCACCAGGCTTTTGAATATGTATTCAATATTAGCAGGCTCGGCTACACCAACGGTATCGGACATCGCAATGGTTTTAATACCCATTGCGGCCAGTTTACCCACCCATTTAATAGCTATTTCAGCGCTGTACTCATCGCCGTAAGGATTGCCAAAACCCATAGAAATATATACCACCAGTTGCTTACCATGTTGTACGCAAAGGCTTTGTATCTCTTCGATCTGCACTAACGATTCAGCAATGCTTTTATTGGTATTACGCTGTTGAAATGTTTCTGATATAGAAAACGGAAAACCCAAATAAGAGATCTGCTCGTAAGCAACGGCTTCTTCGGCACCACGCGTATTGGCAATAATTGCCAATAGCTTTGTATTGGTATTACTCAAGTCCAACTGAGGCAATACATCTTTGGTATCGGCCATTTGCGGAATAGCCTTAGGCGAAACAAAAGAACCGAAATCAAGCACATCGAAACCTACCTTCAACAATTGATTCAGGTATCTTACCTTTTGCTCTGTTGGTATAAAATGTGCCCAGCCTTGCATGGCATCGCGGGGACATTCAACCAGTGTTATGCTTTTTTGCATAGGCGAAAATGAGGTACAAATATACTTCTGTTATATGGGAATGCAGTATCTACACTCTCAATGTCTGTATTGTTAACCTTTAATTTGTTCAAGAAATTTATCCAAACCTTTACGCTTTTGCTCATCGAGCAAATAATGTATGTTTTGCGTAAAATATTTTTTCAAATCGTAATATGGGTAAGGATTTTCTGCCACCACTTCATCGATATGCCTTAACCCTTCTGCATTCGCAGCATTAAATGCATTAATAAAGTCTTCAGGTAGATCTTTATTTGCTACCCAGGCTGCAAAGATGAATGGCAAGCCGGTATAATCGCCCCATGCTTCAGCCAGATCGTATATATATTCAAAATTTTTAAGCTGCTGCAACGCCCTATCGCCAATTATAACCCCTGCCGTAGTTCCATTGATGTACTCAATGTAATTTTCAGGAGCTTGTTTAAATACAACCTGCTTATTCCAATGTTTTTCTAATAAAAGCTGCGCTAAACGAACTGAAGTACGGGATTGGTAGTCGAGATAAACAGTTTCAATTTCCGCCATAGGTACCAGACTGAAAATGGCTACAGAAGCCACATTACCATCAGCAGCAATACCATAATCGCCCACTATTCTTGCTCCTTGAATACCCGGCATAGCAGCCACAGGCAACAAAGCCATATCAATACTGCCATCTTGCAGGCTTTGCGCCAGTTTCGATGGATAATTAAGGATAAGCTCCATATCGTTCATTACATCGCTGCGCTCTATACCATAGAGCAAGGGCTTTGTATTTAAATAACTTACGGCTGCAACTTTTATTTTGTCTTTCAACAGTTTACTTTTGGCGGCGAAGATACGCTGCTTATTAGAATTCATGTCGAAACAACTGATCATTTATACAGATGGCGCAGCCAGAGGCAATCCCGGGCCCGGGGGATATGGTGTAGTACTGCAATGGGGCACCGTGATAAAAGAACTGGCACAGGGCTACAGGCACACTACTAACAACCGCATGGAACTGATGGCTGTGATAGCAGGGCTTGAATTGCTAACGCGCGACGGGCTGGATGTACTTATTTATAGCGATTCTGCGTACGTGGTGAATGCAATAGAAAAGGGCTGGCTTGCAGGCTGGGTGAAAAAAGGTTTCAAAGACAAGAAAAACCCCGATTTATGGAAACGCTACCTGAACATAGCAAAAAAACATAAAGTAAAATTTGTTTGGGTAAAGGGACATGCTGATAATAAATGGAACAACCGTTGCGATGAATTAGCTACCATGGCCGCAGATAGCGGTAAATGGCTAATTGATGAGGGTTATGAACGAGCGGAGAATGGCTTGCTTTAATTATTCCTTACCATGCTTCGAATCGACACGGACATTAGCCGGTGTCCAAACAATTTGATGTTGGAAGGGTGCCTGGCGAACATTGCATTCGCTCAGTGCACATAACTTGCAGGAATATGGCATACAGGCATCTATGTGTATGAACATCTCCACCTTACCACCAAAATTGTCCTGTATCAGTTTTTCAAGTGCATGTATTTCTTGCTCTGCCTGTCTTACCTCATAATACCAGGGCAATGTCATGTGTGCATCGATATGCATGATATCGCCATACTGAATAACGCGCAGGTTGTGCAGATCTATCCATTGTGGTTGGCGATTCTTTTGCAATACTTCAATCACCTGCGCCAGCATTCGCTCATCTGCTTCATCCATAATACCCGCCATCGAGCGACGTACCAAGCGATAGCCTGTTATAATAATTATCAGTGCAAATATTATTGCTACTACACTATCGAGCCAGGACCAACCGGTAAACAAGAGTAATAGTAACCCTATTACCATTGCTAAAGTAGAATAGGCATCCGTTTTCAGGTGATTGCCTGCCGCTTCAACAGTAAGCGAACGGTTTTGTTTACCAAGCTTCACAGCATAGATACCTACTAAATAATTGATAAGGCCAGCAGTGCCTGTTATGTATATACCAACATCAAGCTTACGGATGGGTTCAGGATTCAGCAACAGATGGACCGCCTCATAAATAATAGCAATACCTGCAAAAGTTATCAGAGATCCTTCGATAGCTGCTGAAACAAACTCTACTTTTCCATGCCCATACGGGTGATTCAAATCTCTTGGCTTTGCTGCAAGTATTACGCTGTACAAACCTATAAAGCCGGCTATAACATTTACAATACTTTCAAGCGCGTCGGTAAGTATAATAACAGAGTGTGTGATATACCATGCCCATATTTTACCAAGGAACAATATAACGGAAAGAATAGCGATATAGCGCTGCAGGCGTATGGTCATGTTGCAGCAAAAATAATGCTTTATTATAAAATTTTGCTTAGGTTCTAAATGCCCGATTCATAAGCCCGGCGCACCATGCAGCCAATCCACCTATTAATCCACCTAAAAGAATGTTTACAACAATAAGCAATGAAAAGTTTGGCAAGCCGAAAACTTTTGCCATTCTACCCGAAAGAATATGTTCATTAGGAATATCGTGTAGCAGAATAGCAATCAACCAAAATAAAGCAATAGATACAAACCCTGTTAAGAAAGCTTTCGCAGGTTGTAGTATCATTACTAAAGCAACTAAGAAAGAAACTATAGCCATCAGCCACCACGGTAAAAACCATGTAGCCAATGCAGATAAGAAAATAATGAGTATGATAGATATGAATACACGCATATTATTCAGGTTGTATAGTCCATTTATACTTTGACGCAATGTCCTTTTCATTCTTTCCATTAGGTATGAAAGAAAGCTTATAATATTCGCCCTTCACCCATTTATCGAGGAAGGTAGCATAATACTTACTACCGGGATTACCGGATTGTCCACCGGGATATACGCCATAAGCCTCTGTTTCTTTGCTCATTTGCACCACCATACGCCACGATGGGCCGTGGTTACCTTTCATAGCATTAATAGTATTTCCCCAACCTCCTGTCTTCAAATTGGTGAAGCTGAATGCCGGTA
>CBFGNI010000269.1:0-3576 GCA_965650105.1 uncultured bacterium
AGTTCAATAATGAACCGCAACCGATGGGTGTATATATCTATACGATCGAGGCGATCACCCCAACCGGAAGGAAGTTTACCAAACAAGGTAATATCACGGTCATACGATAGGACTCAATATAAAAATATAAAACAGAGAGGCCCCTCGTAAATGAGGGGCCTCTCTGTTTTATAAATATTATTAAGGCTGTATAGATAACCTTTGCTGGTGTATAGGTTTACCATCAGCAAACACTTGTATCATATAAACCCCCATAGTCAGGTTGGGCAATTGTAAATAGCTATCAAGACCCGATGCGTCGCCATTATATAAACGGGCAACTATCTGTCCATAAACATTGCTGAGCGTTACAAATATGTTGGTATTACCGGCAATATTATTAGCCAATAAAATTTTTACCTGATCTTTAGCAGGATTAGGGTATATTTTAGTTTCAGCACTACGATTTGTAAATTCCTGCACACCTGTTGTTTCATCTTCACGATAAACGGGAGTAAATGGGTCACATTTTGTTTCTATACCGTTGTATACCGTTGCAGTAAAGTTATTTGCGTCAGCACTTCCATCATTCGAAAAGATACCTGTAAAGCCACTAAATGCTTTATTAACTATATGTACAGGACCAGGAACGGAATAACCAAGTCCTTTTACCTGCTGGTATAATGCTACAGGGTTAGAACAATTTGAAGATATAGTGAACCCATCCGGGCAATCGGGTATTTCTAAACTGGCGTTATGTACCCGCATAGATTTTAAATTAAGCCTTGCAGGTAACGAACCATTGGCAGGTTGCCATCTGGGAGCGGACATTACTATATCATCTGCAACAGTATTGCGCGATGCAAATGTTGGGTTCCAAAAAATATTGCTCATGCCGCCGCCTAGTCTTGGATAACTATTGGGTGTTCCTGTCGATGCCGCCCCCGTACCGGTTTGTGTATTGTAATGCACCCATTTAGTGACATTTGCTACAATATTTCCCCCAGCAAAACTGGTATTCATGTCCACGAGACATGCTCTCAGGCTATCATAGCCAGCACCAAACCCGCCAGAACAGCGATCATAAATTTGCTGACCATAAACAATATAATTCCCGGGAGTTGCTGACTCTAAAGTACCCAGGGCACAAGTATTGTCGTTATTGAATAAAAACCGTGTGTTTCCTGCTGTAAAATTAAAGCTGTTATCTACCCTTGTAACCCAAAATGTAGTTGTTCCAAAATTGAAATTTGCCGGGAAAGGAGGAACAGCTGAAGTATTTTGCGAAAAATTGTTACCTACAATATAATTATCATTACCTCTTTGTACCAAACCAATGCCATATTCATTATCAACAAGATTGGTGGTATATTCTGAAATATAACCCATAGCAAAATGATGTTCACTTATCTGATTAAGGTTTTGGTCTAAAACAAGGTTCATTGTAGCACTTCTGTACACTTCTTTATTTATTAAACTATTGAACTGATAATCATTAACACTGCCTGTCGCAAAAATATCACCAGTATTTGTTTCTACCAATCTGGTTGCTATATCATAATCGTAAGCAGGTCCTGTTGGGGTAGCATATGTAGTATTATATTTCTGGTAAAATGGCAATCCTGTTGGACTTCCAGAACTATTTACATGCAGAAAAAAAGATTTTTTAGTATCATACGGTCCAAAATCAGGTTGCGCAGGGTATTTTGTATAATTTTCTGTAGCATAACCACATATATAAATATCCCCATTTGAATGGCGAATAGCATGTAAAGGATACAAACCAACCTTTGTATCACTTTCATATAGGTTATTAGCACTTAAAAAAGTTCCCCATTTATCAACTCTTATCAGTACCACCGCATCTTGTGTTGGACTATAAATTGTTGAATTGGATCGTCGTCCCTGGCAAACAATAGTATAAACAGCATTAGTTGTAGCACCATCACTTATTAGGGCAACTGCTCTCAGATCACTAAATAAAGTGTTGTCGTACACAACACTATTATTAATACTGCCATACTCCGCTTTGTAAATTAAATGAATAACATTGCGGCCTGTTCCATTGTAATTGTACACAGTGCCCGCCATTAATGCTTCTGCACTGGTACCATTTACACGGTCAGTCACCATGCACATTGAATATCCCTCAAATTATCGGGAAAATCATATACAGAAACTCCCTGTATAGCCGGCAACTGGGCATTTGCATGCCTAACAATAGGTAATAGCAGAAAAAGTAGCGTAAGGGTTTTAAAAAGAAATTTCATGTTAAAAGGTTTTAGTGAATAATAACTCTAAATAAAAAAAATAACAGCATTTTTCATAACTTATACAATTAAGAAACTATGATTAATTTTTATTTTATTTGTATGGTTTTTAATTTAAACCAACCATGTCAGGTCAAAACATGTCTTTTAGTATGTAAGCTTGTTTTTCAAAAATAAATAATTTTAAAATTTAATATATAATTTAATGAAATCCTTATCATTAATATTAAAGACGTTCTTTCTGTCCTTATCATTATTGTGTGGTATAGGCATATATAATGTATCAGCAACGCATATTGCAGCTATAGATTTGGATGTGAAATATGTAGGTGCTGGGCAGGATGGCTGTAGTGGCACTACGGAGTATAAATATGAAATAACTGTAACCTTATACATGGCTTGTGAAGGTGGATCAACTTCAGGTTCTGGTCAGGTTAATTATTGGTCAGACAATCTGGGTCAAACGTTTAGCATAAATCTCCCACAAATTGCTAATGAGGATGGACTGAATGCTCCTGATACTGTTCATTCTCTTTGTCCAATCTATGGAGACAGCAATTCATGTCGTATCATCAGACCAAGAAATATTTTATTATATCCCGGTTTTTTAAAAGCAACATATCGTGATGTTGTCACATTGCCAAGCCCTCAATCAGATTGGAAATTTTCATATAGTATAGGAGATAGGAATAATAATGTTACAAATATTTCTCCAACTACTGAAAGTGCATATGTAGAATGCATGTTGGATAATTTAACTAAATATAACAACAGCACACCCCGATTCACTACAAATCCATTACCTTATATTTGTAAGTCAACAGACTATGCGTATTTAAATGCACCACTGTCTTTCGACGGGGACTCTATTCGTGTTTTTTCACAAACTACCTATAATGGCCCTGGATCAAGATCCCCTTATGCAGTAGGTTATTCTCTTTCAAACCCTATAGGTTCAAGAACAGGCTATTCAGTTGATTCAATTACTGGTACCGCATACTTTAATGCCCGTAACGTGGGTAAATTTGTATTGGGATTTAGAGCTAATGAATATGAACCAGGCAGTGGTAAGCTGATCTCCTATATAATGCGCGATGTGCAGGTTTCGGTATTGGATTGTACCGCGCCACCACCATTTGTGGACAGCATGCCGCAAAACATTAAAAATGCTACGGTTGTAAAAAATTGTTTAGGAGATAAAAAGGGTTATTTTATATATGCATGCCCCGGCAGCAATATATCTTTCGACCTGCGCTCATTCCCTGACCGTACCAACCCTAACAACTTGGTATGGATGTATGCCAATACCGGCAATATCCCAGGTTCT
>CBFGNI010000270.1:0-3505 GCA_965650105.1 uncultured bacterium
CAAAACTGCCAATAAAGCCCGCACCACCTATCACTAATATTTTTGCGTCTTCTATTTTCATTATATATTATCTGCAGTTGTTAAGATACTTATTTTGACTAAAAAGAAAAACGGCAACTGTTGATAGTTGCCGTTTTTAGAGAGGTCGCGAGCGGATTCGAACCGCTGTAGGAGGTTTTGCAGACCTGTGCCTAGCCACTCGGCCACGCGACCCTTTGAGGACTGCAAATGTAGTAAAAAAACATTTGCGCACAAGTATAAAACATGCTATACCTCGAATATTTAATAAACAAAGATTTAGCATAGTACCAAAAGCAACTTTATTACATTTGCGCAGCTATGTATCCCGACTTTCAATATCTGCTGCAAGAACTTACAGGCGCTCCTATGCCTGAATGGCTAAGCATTTTTAAAACTTTTGGCTTTTTAGTCGCATTATCTTTTCTAGGTGCCGCGTGGGTGCTTACCAATGAACTGAAAAGAAAAGAAAAACAAGGACTGTTACAGCCCACATATCAAACGGAAGAAATTGGAAAACCTGCTTCTGCCAACGAACTCTTATGGTCAGCTATATTAGGCTTTATTCTGGGTTTTAAGATTGGTGGTATAGTTGGTAACGTGGAGCATGTTGCCCCCAACCCATTAGGATATATTTTCTCTCTGCAGGGCAACTGGATAGCGGGTTTACTTGGCGCGATGATATTGGGCTATGTTAAATACGCAGAAAAGAAAAAACAGCAACTACCTGAGCCCCAAATAAAGAAAATGGCCGTTTGGCCACATCAGCGGATTGGCGAAATAATAATGATAGCAGCTGTGGGCGGACTTGTAGGCGCTAAAGTATTCAATGCTTTGGAAACCTGGGATGAGTTTATACAGAACCCGGTAGAAAGTCTTTTATCGTCTTCCGGACTTACATTTTATGGTGGCCTTATTGTAGCAACCGTATCCCTTTACTATTACGCCCGCAAGTACAATATTCCTTTTAAACATTTGTGCGATGCAGCTGCACCGGGACTTATGCTAGCCTATGGAATGGGCAGGCTGGGTTGCCATTTTGCAGGCGATGGAGATTGGGGTATATTCAATAGCGCATACATAACTGAGCCTAGTGGCATATTACGTTATGCTACATCACCTAACGAGTACCTGAGTGCATTGCAATACGATTCTAATTATTTCAATGCGTATATACTACATGAATTCGGCAGCCTGGCACAAGTACCGCATGTCTTTGCAAAGGCACCGTCGTGGCTACCCGATTGGATATTTGCTATGAATTACCCGCACAATGTAAACAGTACCGGCA
Source organism: uncultured bacterium (assembly GCA_965650105.1). Taxonomy (GTDB): domain Bacteria; phylum Bacteroidota; class Bacteroidia; order Chitinophagales; family Chitinophagaceae; genus Polluticoccus. Next base: position 1,310 of record CBFGNI010000270.1, read on the forward strand.
TGCCTATTGCCAACTGTATAGGCAACTATTGCAGTGTATTGCCGGTAGGTGTATTCCCTACTGCATTGTATGAGTTTACTGTGTGTATTACATTCTTCCTTATCCTTTGGAGTGTACGTAAACGCTTGAAGTATGCCTGGCAAATGTTCGGAATATACCTTATCCTGAATGGCATAGAACGTTTTCTTGTTGAAAAAATGCGTGTCAACTACAGGTACGATCTTGGTTTTATACATCCTTCACAAGCAGAAATTATTTCTACTGTACTTATACTGCTAGGTATAGCATTAATGGTATTCAGCAATAAAAGGGCTGAAGCGATAGCACAGAAGTAAGACCTATATAGCACATATTATTTATCATGCCCTGCTTTGTCGGGGCATGACTTTTTATGGCTTATAGCAAGCAGATGCTGAAATGGAAACAACAGAAATAAAGATCAGGACACGCAAGCTTAAAGCTTTGCTGGGAAATATGGTAAAAAGCGCTGAAGCTGTTGATTTAATTTATGTTTCCGATACCAATCCCGGCATCACCAGAAAGCGGAAAGGAAAAGGTTTCATCTATACATTTAATGGTAAACAAGTAAAAGATGAGCATCTGCTTTTGCGTATAAGAAAACTTGTTATTCCACCGGCATGGGAGAATGTATGGATCTGTCTGAATGAAAACGGGCATTTACAAGTAACAGGGTTTGATGCACTTCGCCGCAAACAATATAAATACCATCCCGCCTGGAATGCTTTAAGAAACCAAAGTAAATTCTCCAATCTTTTAAGCTTCGGCGAAAACCTGCCTACTATGCGCAGGCGGCTTGAAAAGGATATTGCAACACAAGGTTTACCATTAAACAAAGTACTAGCAACTGTTGTATCGCTAATGCAATGTACATGCATACGCATAGGCAATAGTATGTACGAAAAACTCTATGGATCGTTTGGGCTTACCACGCTTAAAGACCAACATGTGAAAATAAATGGCAGCGAAATGAAGTTTAGCTTCAAAGGTAAAAAAGGTATATATCACGATATAAAACTAAAGAGCAAGCGCCTGGCAAGAATTGTGCAGCAATGCCGCGATATACCGGGTAAGGAATTGTTTCAGTATTACGATGAAGAAGGACACCGCAGAACCATAGATTCAGGTATGGTGAACAACTATATTAAAGATATAAGTGGTGCCCACTTCACAGCTAAAGATTTTCGTACATGGGCTGGCACCCTGCATGCTTTGGAAGCATTTGAAAAAATAGGAATAGCAGACACTATTACCGCTACTAAAAAGAATATAATAACCGCATTGGATATGGTTGCTGAACAATTAGGTAACACTCGTACTGTCTGCAAAAAGTATTATGTACATCCAGTTATTATCGATCATTATACCAACAGCACTTTATCGAAATATTTTAGTAAGGCCGGTGAGATTACATCATGCAATACAGATACTGAATTATCAGACCATGAAAAGATACTAATGAAAATCCTTGAGACTTCCCCGGCTACGGTAACGCTATAAATTAATTATGCAATATCCTGCAAGTGACCTGTATTCAATTCTTTATTCTTCAATTCAGCAGCCTCGATAGGAGCAAAGTTTGATAAAGACTCGCCCTTATTTTTACCTACAGCTGTAGTATGCTCATAGTGTACAGAAGGTTTTCCATCAGCAGTAACAATAGTCCAGCCGTCTTCCATAGTGTACACGTTACGCGTACCCAGGTTTATCATTGGTTCTATTGCCAGCACCATACCTTCTTTTAGCCTTTTACCGGCACTACGTTTGCCATAGTTAGGTACCTGGGGATCCTCGTGCAATTTCTTCCCTACACCGTGCCCTACAAGCTCGCGAACAACGCCATAACCATGCTCTTTATTAGTAAGGTATTCTACAGCATAAGATATATCTCCTACCCTATTACCTTCGTGCGCTTCATATACAGCACGGGCCAGCGCATTTTTGGTAACACGCATTAGCTTCAGCAGTTCAGGCTTTACATCGCCAATGGCAAAAGTGTAGGCATGGTCGCCATGATAGCCATTCATATACACACCGCAGTCAACAGATATCAGGTCGCCATCCTTCAACTCGTAATTACTTGGAAAGCCGTGTACTACTACTTCATTAACAGATATACATAATGAACCCGGAAAAGGCGATTCTTTGGGGCCATACCCTTTAAAGGAAGGAATACCA
>CBFGNI010000271.1:0-3487 GCA_965650105.1 uncultured bacterium
ACCAAACTGATTGTTTCTTAGCCTTTGCCATAATTTATCTTCAGCAGGCGTTTTGCATTCACTACTTCTGTAATGCCTGTCAGTTCTTCGCCCAGTTCTTTAGCTTTTTTAGGCGATACGCATGCGTAGTTATCCCAGGTAGCTTTAGTTATCGGGTCAGGAAGTTCCAGCAGCCATGGGTTATTACTCCAAGAACCACCGTGGCCAATACCTAGTTTTTCATATATAACCAGTTCCATTCCGCCGGCTGGCTTCATGGCTTGTATAGCTGCTACCGCTGCGCCTGCGTTGCCTGCAAACGCTCCGCCGCCCATCGGCATATCGCCGGCTGGTTCTATAACACCGTCTTGCAGTGCCTGGTCAAAATTAGCTTGCCCGCCAAGTTTGTTAGTCCAATACTGCTTCCAGTAGTCACCATACGTTATAGCTGCATCAGCCCAAACCAAAAGGCTATCCTGGAATGCACGCGTTTTAAACAACGGCGCAATACCAGGTTGCATCAGGCTGTAATATCCTGTTTTAGGTTCCGCATCACCCCAGCTTTCCAGGAAGTGATGATCAGGAACTACGTATTTACATTTCTGCGCAGTTTCATCCATACGGTCAGCGAAAGATACCGTTACAGGTACTTTAGCCAAACCTTCTGCAAATTTTTTACCGTTGTAATAGTTATAAACGGGGTTAGCATCCTGCAATAATACAGCACCTACATTACCAGCGGCCATAGCCTCGGTAAGGGCAACCATATCAGCATCTATACCTTGTTTGTAATTACTGTTTACAGCCCAGTTGATAGTTGTGCCGTTAGCACCTATCGCACTGTTAATAGCGTTTACAACTGTTTGTACGTTTACATCGTTCACACCACATACTACAAGGCCATTACCTTTTTTCAGGTCGGCCGCAGCTTTGGTTACTAATTCGTTCAGTTTTTTGCTGGCAAATGATGGAGCAGCACCTGTTATTACCGCATTGTACAATGCAACTGCAACCGCACCTATTTCAGATGGTTTGCAGGTAGCACGGAAATCGGCAGCAGCACCTGTATTGGTATGGTTAGCTTCTACCTGGTAGTGCCTTGACATTTGCATTGCCTTCACACTTATTTTACGGCCTTCTGCATATTGCCTTGAAAATTCAATAGGTGATAACCAGGTACCCAGGAAATCAGCACCTAAACCAACTACCGTATTAGCCTTATCGAAGTGATAAGAGGGCAGCGCCCTTTTACCATAGCTTGCCTCGTTAGCCAGCAACATACCCGAATAAGATATCGGATCGTAAGTAATGTGCTTTGCTGAAGGATATTTAGCTACGAATTGAGCAATAATATCTTTAGTAGTAGGACTAAGTATAGTTGAGGTAACAATATATATTGGTTTGCCACCGTTGCTTGCCAAACCTTCTTTTACGCGTCGGTCAATCGCTTCAAATGTAGCTTCCTGACCATCAGCATAAGGCTGGCGTAAGCGTGCTTTATCGTACAGGCCCAGTACCGATGCCTGTACCCTTGCCGATGAGCCACCACCTGTGATTGTTGATTTTTCGTTGCCATCAACTTTTATCGGGCGGCCATCGCGTGTTTTAATAACCACCGCGCAATAGTCGCCACCATCTACAAAGGTAGATGCGTAATAGTTAGGTACACCCGGGGTAATATCCTCAGGCTTTATTGCATAAGGTATCACCTTACGTACAGGCATTTCGCAGCTGGCAGCAAGCATTGCTGCTGCAGTGCTAAAACCAAGATATTTCAAAAAGTCGCGGCGGGGCGTTTTAGCGTCCAGCAAGCTGCCGCTCAGGTCGAACGGTAATTCCTCTTGGAATTCTTTTGCTGCTGCTTCCTGATGAGCTGCACTGTTGTGCAGATCTTCAACCCCATTCCAATATGTTTTTTGACTCATACTTTGATTCGGTATATATTAAGTTTCCGAATAGTTTTTAATTCTGAAATTATACGAACACTATCTTCCGGTCAGTATTAGTAGTGACATTTTTGGCATTCAGTACCACCAATATCTTCAACTGTTACACCGGAACGTTTACCTGACTTAATCTCTTCGTGATATTTTTCGTAAATGCTATAATAGTTGTTATCGGCGAACTGCACTTGCGTTTGGCGGTGACAGTTAATACACCAACCCATTGATAATGGTGCAAATTGGTACACCTCATCCATATCCTGTATTCCACCATGACAACGCTGACATGCTACTTTACCTACTTTTACGTGTTGCGAGTGGTTGAAGTAAACGTGGTCTGGCAGGTTATGTATCTTAGTCCATTTGATAGGTGTGGCTTTTATGTTGCCATTCTCATCGCGGATGTATTCTTTCTTATTAGGATCCCAGCCTGCGTATTTATACAGTTTCTGTATTTCCTCAGTACCATTCACTTTTTTGCCTTCAGCAGTGTATAGTGGATGTTCCGCTTCACCCGTGTATTCGTTTATCTGCTTGTGGCAGTTCATACATATATTAGGCGATGGTACCATAGCCTGGCGGCTTTTTTCAGCGCCCGCGTGGCAATAAAGACAGTTAATCTGGTTAATACCCGCGTGCACTTTGTGCGAGTAGAATATTGGTTGTTCCGGTTGGTAGTTCTGTTGGCGACCCATATTGATGGCACCATTCACTATCCAGTAACCGGCAAGTATAAATACAAGGATACAAGCCATAGCTATGAATACCTTGTTGCGGTACAAAGGAATTTCTACAGGCGTATCCACACCATCTTTCGCATTAGCTACACCACGAAGGCCTGTGTTAACTCTCCAAAGTATAGCAGCTAATGCAAGCAATATAAGTGTAATAACTGTGTACAGCCAGCCATTGCCATCCTTTTGCTGACCATTGTCGCCGGAAGTAGCAGCATCCGTTGCTTTAGCAGTTGTAGGTGGTTGTACAGAGTTTACATAAGTAATCACCGCATCTATCTCCTCAACACTCAACTGAGGGAAAGCAGTCATTGCCGTCTTACCCCATTTGTTATAGAGGTCGTTAGCATACTTATCGCCGCTGGCAATTACAGCCGAGGAATTGTGCACCCAGTTGTGTAACCACTCTTTACTTGGCACACGTGCATCCACACCCTTTAGTGCCGGACCGGTTGCATCTTTTAACGGGTTGTGACAACTTGCGCAGTTCGATTGAAATATCGCCTTACCATCTGGTGCAGCTACTGCATACGTATTGAATGCCAACAGAGCAATCGCAAGAGCGAAAATGCTGCGGGCAATCCGGGAGAACATTGGCCTATTTGGTTCTGACACAGGAATAAATTTGAAAAATTAACGTTCCTTTTTTCACAAAGCAGGGCAAAACTACAACACAAACCCCAAAATTTATACACATTCTGCAAAAAATGTTTTCCAGTACTGGCGCGGGTTTCAGCCGATATTTTAATTGTGACAATGTGTGAATGTCATTTTTTTGTCAGCCGAAAACCCCATTTTGGTGTTCCCGATTGTGTAAAATCCATCTTAAAT
>CBFGNI010000272.1:0-3476 GCA_965650105.1 uncultured bacterium
TGCTAACAGCTACAGCAGCTATTTTGGGTCTTATACCTTTAGGTGTAGGCTTAAATATTGATTTTTCTACCTTATTTAGCGAACTAAACCCTCATATTTTCTTTGGTGGTGATAGTGTTGCTTTCTGGGGACCATTAGCATGGACAATGATCTACGGGTTGAGCTTTGCAACTTTCCTTACGTTGATACTAGTACCTGTACTTATGCTGCAAAGTTTCAAGTTTAAAGCATGGGTGAAAAGGAAACGTACTTCTATGGCAGAAGCGATGAAAGATTAATAATTTTCAGACAAGTGCAATATAAAAGCGGCCTCTATATAGAGGCCGCTTTGCTTTTTATAAAAGAAATTTTATTTGATCACATTTAGCTCTTTGCCGATTTTGGTAAATGCAGCTATTGCTTTATCTAAATGTTGTCGGTTATGTGCAGCTGATATTTGTACCCGAATACGTGCCTGGCCTTTAGGTACAACAGGGTAGAAGAAACCAATAACATAGATACCTTCATCTAATAATTTAGCTGCAAACTTTTGGGCTACTACTGCATCGTATAACATAAGTGGTGCAATAGCATGCGTACCCGGTTTTATATCAAAACCTGCTTCAGTCATTTTACTGCGGAAATAAATAGTATTTTCTTCAAGCTTGTCACGAAGTTCTGTTGTTTCGCTAAGCATATCTAATACCGCTATAGAAGCCCCTACAACTGAAGGAGCAACTGTATTAGAGAAAAGATATGGGCGGCTGCGCTGGCGCAGCATTTCTATTACTTCTTTTTTACCGCTGGTAAAACCACCGGAAGCTCCGCCGAGCGCTTTACCTAAAGTACCTGTAATGATATCAACACGCCCAATAACACCACAAAGCTCATGCACACCACGGCCGGTTTTACCCATAAAGCCAGATGAATGGCTTTCGTCTATCATTACTAATGCATCATATTTATCAGCCAGATCGCATATTTTGTCCAGTTGTGCTATTGTTCCATCCATTGAGAAAACAGAATCGGTAACAATAATTCGTGTACGTGCATCTGCGTTAGCCTGTAACTGCACTTCAAGATCTGCCATATCATTATGCTTATAGCGTGCACGGCGCGATTTACACAGACGCACCCCATCTATAATAGATGCATGGTTCAATTCGTCTGATATAATTACATCTTCTTCACCTAAAAGTGGTTCAAATACCCCCCCGTTAGCATCAAAACAGGCCACATACAGTATAGTATCTTCAGTGCCTAGAAATGTTGATAGTTTCGCCTCAAGCTCTTTATGAATATCTTGTGTGCCGCAAATAAAACGTACAGAACTCATCCCATAGCCGCGCTTATCGATTGTTGCTTTAGCTGCCTCAAGCACCTTAGGATGAGAGGAAAGTCCCAGATAGTTATTGGCACAGAAATTCAATACTTTTTTTCCATTAACTGTTATTTCAGCACCTTGCTCAGATTCAATAACCCTTTCCTTTTTATATAAACCAGCTTCTTGTATTTCCTGCAATTCATTTTGCAAACGTTGATAAAACGACTGACTTGACATGTGTATATATTTTTAGCAAAATAAACTCAATCGAACTTATTTAACAATGCAAAGAATAGATATAAGCTTAATTTTCTTAAAGTATTGTAAAAACAAGGATAAGATAGCTATCTAAGCTAGTCTCCCGTTATCTTTACGCACATGAGTTTGTCCCACAGGCTATTATTGTTAGTTTTTGCAGTTTTTAGCTGTAATTGGGCACATGCGCAAATTTTAAAAGGCGTAGTTGTTGACAAGCGTACGGGTGAGGCTTTATACCCTGTTACGATAGTAAATGTTATTACACAACAATCTACTTATACTAATTATGATGGAGAATTTGCAATAACAGCAAAAAGTGGCGAGCAACTAATCTTCTCCTTTATAGGCTATAAAACACAGCAGAAATCTATGCCACCCACACTAAATATAGCTACTTCGCGTATTGAAATGGAACCACTGACCTATGAATTACAAAATGTATTAATAAGGCCGGGACTCACAAAATATCAAAAAGACTCCATTGAAAGACATGAAACATATATACGCACACTGTCTCGCCAAAGAACAACTTCTATCATGAGCCCTGTATCATTAATAGCTGAACGAGTATCCAAGCACAGTAAGCAAATATACCGGTTCCAGAAAAGTTTTAACTATTGGGAAGGGGAGCGATTTATCGATTCACGTTATACCCCCGAATTGGTTAGTATGCTTACTAATCTGAGTGGGGATACTTTAGCCAATTTTATGAATTCGTACCCTATGCCTTACGATTATGCACGAACAGCTACTGATCTAGAGATAAAAATGTGGATTCGTTACAATTATAAACAATGGTTAGCAAAACCTTACCAGTCTTCGGATAGCTTAAAAACAAATAACTGATTCCGGAAGTGCGAAGCATTTTTGTGATGAATGCACAATACAGTAATATTGATCCGCAAAACAAAAATTTTGCAGACAAACCTATACGATGACGTTTTATACATATACAGAAGAAGAACTCCGTAATTTCACTGAAGATGTATTCCGTAAAATGGGTTGTCGGGAATCGGATACGGCCTTAGCTGCTGATGTTTTGATACGTTCCGATCTGCGTGGTATTGATTCGCATGGTGTTGCACGTTTAAGCGGTTATGTAAGGCTATGGAGAAAGAATCGCATTAATGCAACACCAGATATTAAAGTTGTACACGAAACCTATACTACTGCTACAGTGGATGGTGATGGTGGGCTGGGCCTGGTAGTAGCGCCATTTGCTATGAAGCTTGCTATTGAAAAAGCAAAGACTTACGGCAGTGGGTGGGTATCTGTAAAAAACTCTAACCACTTTGGTATTGCCGGTTATCATTCCCTTATGGCTGTTGAGCAAGACATGATAGGGATCAGTATGACGAATGCAAGCCCTTTGGTTGCCCCTACTTACGCTAACGAACGTTTGCTGGGCACTAACCCAATGTGTTATGCCTTCCCGGCATTTAAATACCCAGCTGTAGTAGTTGATATGGCTACAGCCGCGGCGGCCAATGGTAAGCTGGAAATAGCACAGCGTGCTAATAAACCTATACCAGAAGGTTGGGTGCAGGATAATGAAGGCAATCCATCTACAGATCCCAACCAACTGAAACATGGTGGTTCTCTCTTACCACTAGGTAGCGATAAGGACCATGGCAGCCACAAAGGCTATGGGCTGAGTTCGGTAGTCGATATTTTATCAGCAGTATTATCAGGTGCCAATTATGGCCCCTGGGTGCCACCATTCGTAGCTTTCCTTGAGCCACCTTCTGATCCCGTTGGCGAAGGTATTGGACATTTTTTAGGAGCTATGCGGATTGATGGGTTCCGCCCCGCCCAGGATTTCAAAAACCATATGGACAATTGGATCAGGCGCTTTAAAAGTGCAAAAACTGTTGATGCAGACAAACAGGTAATCATTCCCGGCGAACCGGAACAC
>CBFGNI010000273.1:0-3472 GCA_965650105.1 uncultured bacterium
TTTTGCGTCTGACTTATCTACCCCAATCTTACGATCAGGATGGAATTAGCACCATCCTTCAACTTGCATTGAAGAGGTTGCTAAGGCTTCATCGGGCCATTACCCTCTGCCTTTCTTGATAAGCGATTGTTTGTAAAGAACTGGTGCAAAGATATAGGCGCATTTTTCAATTCACCAAATTTTTTCTGAAGATTTTAATTCTGAGACCGTCTTAGCCATGAGGCAAATAGAGCTCATTTCCATATTTTAAAGTAACTTGCAGCCCCATCCAGACAATATTTAAATGGACTTACCAGAAGGTAAAAAAATTTATTTTGCTTCCGATTTTCATCTTGGTGTACCCGACAGGGTAAGCAGCATAGTACGTGAAAAATTCATTTGTGGATGGCTGGATGAAATAAGTAAAGACGCGGAAAAAATATATTTGGTAGGCGATATCTTCGATGTTTGGTTCGAATATCGTAATGTAATTCCTAAAGGATACACCAGGTTTTTAGGTAAACTGGCAGAGCTTACAGATAAAGGAATTAGTATTGAAGCCTTTACAGGAAACCATGATCTGTGGATGAACGGCTATTTTGAAGAGGAACTGAATATACCTGTTCACCATGACTACATAGAACGTACGTTCAATGACAAAAAGTTTCTTATTGCTCATGGAGATGGTATAGGCCCAGGTGATCACGGTTACAAATTGCTTAAGAAAATTTTGAGAAATCCTTTTTCTCAATGGCTGTATAGAAGAATACACCCAGATACCGGTGTAGGCATAGCAGGGTGGTTCAGCCGCCTTGGGCCTAAACATTTTACCGCTGAAGAGCATCCTTTCTATGGCCCTGACAAGGAATGGCAGGTACAATTCGCACTTGATAAATTGAAGAAAGACCACGTAGATTATTTCATTTTCGGCCACAGGCACGTGGCTATTGAATATCCGTTATCAGACACAAGTATGTTTATTAATCTTGGCGATTGGATACAGTTTTTCAGTTATGCTGTATTCGATGGCAGTACAACAAGTTTGCAATATTATAAAAAGTAGTGATAGTGATATGAAGCGAGTATTAGTAATGATAAGGCATGCAAAATCGAGCTGGGCAAACCCATTGCAAAGTGATTTTGAACGGCCACTTAATGACCGTGGCGAACATGATGCGCCAATGATGGGTGAACGACTGAAGAACAAATATATTTTACCTGATATTATTATATCCAGTACTGCCAAACGGGCCAAGCAAACAGCGAAAAGAATTGCAGCCGCAATAGGGTACAGCGAAGAAAAGATAGTATGGATAGATAAGTTATACCATTGTATTCCTGCCGTGTTTGACGAGGTGATACATGAAATAGCAGATAATATCACAACGGCATTTATTGTAGCGCATAACCCTGGTATCACAGAATTTGTTAATGAACTTTCACCTGCTTTTAAAACCGACAACATGCCTACCTGCGCTGTTGTAGCTGCAGAAATGAATATAGATGAGTGGAATGAATTTACCACAGCACGAAAGCAGGTTATATTATTTGATTACCCCAAGAAATAACAATGAACCCCAACAAATCGTCGGCACAGGCAATCAGTGCATTAGAGAAATTATTTGAAGAGCATTTTGAAAAGAAACCCGATAGTGTCGACATTCTTCCCGTATCAGGCTCTGACAGGCGGTATTACAGGTTAAGATCAGGTGATACAACTGTGATAGGCACACAAAATACCAATATAGCGGAAAATAACAGCTATTTCTATTTTACCGAACTACTGCGTAAACATGAAATAAATGTACCGGAAGTATATAAAATAAGTAAGGATAGAAAATACTATTTACAACAGGATCTTGGCAGTACTTCTTTGTTCGATATGCTGAATAAAGAAGGATTTACCGATGGAGTTCGCGCCCATTATCACGCAGCTTTGGAGCAACTGGTACGCCTGCAATGGATGGCCGGCAGGGAAGCTGATTTTTATCAATGCTTCTCCACACGCCAGTTTGATGAGAAGGCAATAATGGCCGACCTGCTTTATTTCAAGTATTATTTTGCCGATCTGCAAGGCTTGCACTACGACCGCAACCTGCTGATGAATGAAATGGAGCAAATGAGTAAGGAGCTAGGTAGGGTACAGCCCCAAATGCTTATGTATCGCGATTTCCAGAGCCGGAATGTTATGCTGCATGAAGGTAAGGTTTACTTTATCGATTTCCAGGGTGCCATGCAGGGACCACCTCAATACGATATAGCATCTATGTTGTGGCAAGCTAAGGCACAACTCCCCGAAGCATGGAAAGAAGATTTACTCAATGGCTATATAACCAGCCTGAACAATTTACCTATATCAAGAGTTGAGGAAATACATTTCCGGCGTGGTTATTTGCAGTTTGTACTGCTACGTATATTGCAAGTGTTAGGCGCTTATGGTTTTCGTGGGCTGCTGCAAAACAAGCCGCATTTTATAAGCAGTATTGGACCCGCATTAAAAAACCTTCACTCATTTTTATCGAATAATCCGCAACTGCCGGCCTACCCTGAAATGCGTTCTTTTCTGGAGCGTATTTCAACGGAAGAGATGCAAAAAAGGTATAGCCAGCCCGAACGTTCAGAAAATGTAAAACTACAGGTGCAGGTAAATAGTTTTTCCTATAAAAATGGCTTACCGAAAGATAAAAGTACACATGGTGGTGGTTATATTTTCGATTGCAGGGGTATTCTTAACCCCGGCAGGTTTGCAACATACAAGCACAAAACAGGGCACGACGAAGGTGTGCGCCAGTTTTTAGAGAATGAAACGGAGATGCCAGCATTCTTGCAGCACGCATTTGCCATGGTGTCGTTGAATATTGATGATTATTTAGCACGCGGCTTCGAACACCTGAGTATTTCTTTTGGTTGTACTGGCGGGCAGCATCGTTCGGTATATGCTGCTGAACAAATGGGGGCTTATCTTAGTAACAAATACAATATACCGGTTACCATTACCCATCTTAACGAAAAGAACTGGGTTTTGAATTCAAAAACAAACACTACAGAACAGTAGTTTACAGATAAAAAGAAAAGACCGCTAATTAGCGGTCTTTTCTTTTTAAGATCAGTCCCTGAATTATTTAGCAGGCTCGATATCAGCAGCTTTACGTGGGTTGCGATCCAATACCTCGTCTATCATACCGTATTCTTTCGCCTCGTTAGCAGTCATCCAGTAATCACGGTCACTGTCTTTTTCTACTTTACTCAGTTTTTGGCCGCTATGCAGGGCAATAATTTCATACAGTTCTTTTTTCAGCTTGCCTATCTCACGTGCGGTGATCTCTATATCACTTGCCTGTCCTTCAGCACCACCCAATGGTTGGTGTATCATAATACGGCTATGCTTAAGACCAGTGCGTTTACCTTTTGTACCTGCGCACATCAGTACTGCCGCCATAGATGCGCCTATACCAGTACAAATAGTAGATACATCGGGGTTGATGATTTGCAT
>CBFGNI010000274.1:0-3456 GCA_965650105.1 uncultured bacterium
AGGTAAGATATACTCGATAAACCAAGGTAACAGCTGTAAGTATGGTGAAGGTGTAAAAGCATTCCTTGACTACTGCATGGAAGATAATAAAGCCGAGGGCCGCCCATATTCGCACCGCTATATAGGATCGATGGTGGCAGATATGCACCGTACCATTATTAAAGGTGGCATATTCATGTATCCTGCTGATAAGAGTAATGCAAAAGGCAAGCTGCGCCTGCAATATGAATGCAACCCGATGGCCTTCCTGATGGAAGCAGCGGGTGGTAAAGCAAGCCACGGGGCGGGCAGCATACTGGATATTGTGCCCACAGAACTGCACCAGCGCACGCCGATATTTATAGGATCGAAAGCACTGGTAGAAAAAGCTTTGACCTTTTGTAATGAAGAGGTGACTGCATAGTACACTCATATATTATTCGAAAGCCCCGAAATAAGCGGGGCTTTTTTTATAGTAAATATTTGGCAATGTAAAATAGTATTTAGATATTTGTCTAAATAACTAATTGCTGGTTTGGATGAATATTCTGTTTAAGGCTTTGAACGATAGTACCAGGCGGGAAATACTGGAGCTGCTGCGAAAAGGAGATATGACGGCAGGCGAGATAGCACAGCACTTCAATATCAGCAAGCCCAGCATTAGCCACCACCTCGACCTGCTGAAACAAGCGGAACTGGTAGAGGCAACTAAAGAGGGGCAGTTTATTACCTATACGTTGAACACAACTGTGGTAGATGAGATCATAAAATGGTTCATGCAATTCAAAAAATAAACACGCTTAAAATATGTTGTTATGAAAAACAAACTTTTGTTGCAAAACATACTGTTTACACTAATAGCAATCAGCCCTGTACTGTGTATGCTATACCTATGGAATGACATACCCGATATGATACCTGTAAGAAGGCAGTATCATTTTGGTGATGACGCAGTGCCGCTGAGTCCAAAATCGGCGCTGTGGGGCAATACGCCGGTGTTGGCGGCTATTACACTGTTAGCTTACTACCTGCTGGTATATATAAGGAAGATAGACCCTAAACGCGCCGCTGCTTCGCCCAGCAATAACTTCAACAAACTGGCACGCAACATTACCTTGCTGATGACAGGTATCAATTTAGTGTTACTATTCGATAGTATAGGCCGCATACACAATGCACATGGCATTATGATGCCAATACTCGGGCTTGTGTTCGTATTTATGGGTAATATGATGTATAATATAAAGCCTAACTATTTTGCAGGGATACGCCTGCCGTGGACTTTGCACAGCGATGACAACTGGAAAAAAACACACCGGTTAGCAGGTGTATTGTGGTTTGCTATGGGCTTGCTGTTTACCATTGTTTATTTGCTGGCGCCTAATTTCTGGAACGATACTAATTTCCTGGTTTTTATAATGATACTTGTATTGGTGCCTGTTGGGTACTCATTTATGCTGCACCGGAAAGAAGGGGCGGCTACTGACCAATAAGTTTAAACACACATATCAAATATGAAAAAGACATTCATTGCAATAGCATTGGTTATTGCAGCTCAAAACATTTATGCTCAAAATTTTGAGGGCAGGTGGCAAGGTGTGCTGGAGGTAAATAAAAAACTACGTGTGGTTTTCCATATAACTAATGAAAATGGAAAACTGGCAGCTAAAATGGATAGCCCGGATCAGGGTGTAAAGGATATACCCTTCGTAGCGGTACAAACTGAGGGAGATAGTATAACCCTGGTAATGCCCGGTGGGCAAGGGCAATATACGGGCATGCTAACCGGGAATACTATTAAAGGTGCCCTGCAACAAAGGGGGCATATCATGGCGCTTGATATGGAAAGGGGGCAGCAAATAAATGAATTTAACCGCCCGCAAACACCCGCGCCGCCATTTAACTATAAGAGCGAGGATGTGATATACAAAAATGCAGATGGCAGTATACAGTATGGCGCTACTGTTACCATTCCCCAAGGGAAAGGCCCGTTCCCGGCAGTGCTATTGGTTACAGGTTCGGGCCCGCAGAACAGGGATGAAGAGATATTTGAGCATAAGCCTTTTGCAGTAATTGCCAATTACCTTACCAATAACGGATATGTTGTATTGCGTGTTGATGACCGTGGCATTGGGAAAACTACGGGTGACGCCGCTAAAGCAACAACCAATGATTTTGTAAACGATGCGAAAACCAGCTTGCAGTATTTGCGCACCAGGCCTGAAGTAAATAAAAACAAAACAGGTATCATTGGCCATAGCGAAGGCGGACTGATTGCAGAAATAATTGCAGCAGAAGATGAGCAACTGGATTTTATTGTATTGATGGCTGCACCGGGCATACCTATACCAGAGCTAATGGCCGAACAGAACAATGCAGTACTTGCTACACAAGGCTTGCCTAAAGATATGGTAGCTGACTATATGGATTTTTACCGTGCGGTGGCGGCTGCTACTGTAATAGCAAAGAACCCCGATGAGCTAAAAAAAGGTATAAGTAAAGCAATAGAATATTGGCGCAGTACTGCGCCAAAAGCAACTGTTGCTATGCTTACAGGCATCAGCAACGATAGTACAGCGGATATTGCAGCAACGAAATTTGCCAGCAATTTTGGCAGCCCCTGGATGTTGCAGTTTTTTAAGTACAAGCCTGCCCAATACCTGGAGCAGATAGCGTGCAAAGTGCTGGCATTGAATGGTAGCAAAGACATACAAGTATCAGCAGCAAGCAACCTGGAAGGCATCAGTAAAGGGCTTGAAAAAAGTAAATCGAAAAAATATGAGATCAGAAAACTGGATGGACTTAATCACCTTTTCCAAAAATGTACTACCTGCAATGTAGAAGAATATAAACAACTGGAAGAAACCATATCGCCTGTTGCATTGCAAACGATTAAAGATTGGCTGGATAAGGAAGTGAAATAGTAAAGGCGCCGTACTGGCGCCTTCTTTATGTGTTTAAATATTTATTGAACTGATGAATATTGAATTCGGGGGTGTAGATTTTTTGAACAACTCCATCTTTAGTTCTGATGCAAAGTAAATTCCAGTCGAATATTTTACAGTAAAAATCCTTCTTTAATTCAATGGTTTGTACATCTAATGCCGTAACAGAAATTGTCTTAAATATTCCTCGTATAATTAATACATCTTCTCTGACTATGATAACAACTCTTTTCTTAGCGTAGCGAAGAAGTTTAACAATAGCATAAACTAAAAAAGGTAATAGGAGCAATAAAGTAAGCAAGTTGGCATCTTTACTAAAGAGATAATAATAAACTAAGACGCCAAGAATAATAGGCGTTACAGCTTCCATAAAAATCCCTCTATTGCTATATATTATCATATCAAGTAAATATATTAAAATTCTAGTAGTCCAGAATTTCTAGCTATGGCCATGCAAATTAGCAGCCCTTTGTTTTTGATTTGTTGTTAATGTGGAACTTGCAGTAATTATGGCTTCAGCGCCAACTGAATA
>CBFGNI010000275.1:0-3417 GCA_965650105.1 uncultured bacterium
CATGTACAAAGGCGGTACTGTTTACATCCTTACCAATCCCGATAAAACATCACTGTACGTAGGCGTTACTTCCGACCTTGTGAAGCGCATGTGGGAGCATAAGAACAAACAGTATCCTGATAGCTTCACATCTCAATATAACTGTACACTGCTTATGTATTATAACAGGTACGATGGTATTGAAGAAGCCATCGAAGTAGAAAAGAAATTAAAGAAAGGCAACAGAAAGCGGAAGGAAGCACTTATCAATGCAATGAATCCTGATTGGAAGGATTTGACTGATAGTTTAGAATATTAGCGAGATTTACCCACCGCCCGCGGCAATCTCGCGGTAACATGTGGTACGCACGCCCGTATGGTCTCGAGATTGCCACGCTATCGCTCGCAATGACGGGATGAAGAATTATTGTCGCGCTCGGCGTAGTTTCCAGACTACACTATTAACCAATCAATAACTATTGCCACCGTTAAAACACTCTTGACTTGGGGCTTAGTGAGCCGTAGTTTTAGTATTCACTTAAAAATCACAAACAATGTCAGACGATTTAACTAAAAGAAGACCTCAGGATGCTTTAAGAATAAATGTCAATGAGCCGTATGAATTAAATTGGTGGTCAAGTGAATTAGGCGTGTCCAAAGACAAAATAATTGCAGCTGTTAAAGCTGTAGGAGTTATGGTAAAGGACGTAAAAAAGCATTTAGGCATTGCTTAAGAAAAAGTTCGTACTATAAAAGCACAAAAACAAAAGGCACCCTCTCAGGTGCCTCTCGATCAATAGTTTAAAACAACGTTAGTTAATATCTAAGTCAGTACCGTTCCAGAGGACGTTACCCACGCATTGCGCGCAACCGGGTATAGAAAGAGCAGGTGGAAAGCAGGGTGGGTTGCCTACGGCTACGGAAGGGGTGGGGCCACAGGTGGTAAACCTTACTTCATAACCATCGATCATAGGCGGCATGCAACTGCAACTCGGTAATGGTACTATTGCACCGGCAGGCAGGGAGACGGTAGTGCAACTAGGTGTGCTGGCACAGGTTACAGGGTCGTAACAAAAAACGGATACATCAACAGGGCAATTTGTGTTGTTCCGGATGAACTGGGCTTTGGCACTCATGCAGCCCAATACAAGAATCGCAAGGACGATCATTTGTTTCATGGTAATAAAAATTTAAAAAGTGATAAAATGTACTGTGAAGGTATAAGGTTGTTTTGTTATATAGCCACCGTTTTTTAACTGTGGCTGATGGCATAAATTTTTTGCTAAAGCACAAATGAATAGCCCGCCCGGCGTAGTTTCTGTTTCATCCCGTCATTGCGAGGAAATAATCTCAAGGAATAAGGATACTAAAAACGTGAGATTGCTTCTCCCGCCCGTTGGCGGGATCGCAATGACGAGAGAAAATATAGTACGCGCTACCTCACCCCTAAAAATTATAAGTCCCGTTCTTAGAAGACCGTTTGGCATCGCGGCAGGCTTCTGCTATAATGATAGACCTCAAAGCATGCAGTTATTTTAAATAAAAATGAGGGTCACCTAAGTAGCCCTCATTAATTGTAATCAGGGTTTTACCTAATCGTTAATTGTAAGTACTACACCCGGGGCATTATTTGCAATACCTGAACCGTAAATTTCTTCGCCAACATCCGGGAGTATTTTCCAGATACAAAATTCTATACCTCCCGGCATTTGCACTATTTGCTGCGCTGAGCCGCCAGATGGAATATGACCAAAGTACGCAGTCTCGACATCTCCTGACTCGTTATCTTTAACAGCTACCTCGGCTTTCTGAAATCCTACAGACGATTTGTTTTTAATCGTAATAGAAATGTTATAGCTCCTAAGAGCATCAGAATTCCGTGGTTTACTTAAACTTTGGGAAAGTTCAACTTGTGCTACCTTGTCTTCAAATTGTGTGTTGTCCATAGTGTTAATTTATTTAATGTTCAAAAAATAATAATATTATTTGAACATTCATAAATATTCGAATTATTTCTTTTTTAAATGTAAGTTATCCTATAAGACCTTGATGAGCTCTTCCTACCTACCTGCCCTAAAAATTATAAGTCCCGTTCTTTGAGGACCGCTTGGCATCGCGGCAGGCTTCTGCTACCAGGGCGGTGAAGTTGATGCCGGTTGCAATGAATGAATTGCCCGATTGGTTGTTGGTCACCATCATCTCGAAGATGCCATCGTCGTTAATGTACATCTCGCAGCGGTTTACCTGCAGCAGCTCTTTTAGTTTGGTACTGTTCCTCATGGCTGGTGCAAGTTAGGGCTAAAATGGCGCACGGTATTATGTGCCTTTCGGTGTAATGTTGGCCGCAATGTGTACCTTGTAAAAAATGGTACATGAATAAGACCGGGCCAATTGTAGTTATAGAAGACGATGCCGACGACAGGGCGTTGCTGGCAATTATATTTAAGGAACTGGCTTATCCGAATGAGATTATATTTTGTGAAGACGGTGTGCAAGCACTTGAGTATATAAAGAAGGATGGTATCTACCCATTCATTATTTTATCCGATATCAACCTGCCGAAGCTGAATGGGTATGAACTGCGGAAGATGATTTATACCAATGAGGCATTGAGCGCCAAATGTATTCCCTACTTGTTCTTTTCCACTTCGGTAGATCAGCAGGCGGTGTATGATGCCTATACTATGTCGGTACAGGGCTTTTTTTTAAAGCCGCATAATTACGACCGTTTAAAGAATACCATTAGTGTAATAATCCAATACTGGAGCGAATGCTACTCGCCCAATAGCTATACATAAAGCCACGGTGCCACAGGCTAAAAGGGGGGCAACAGGCACTGTTATATTTATTTATATTAAAATGTAAATATTTTTTTGTATCTTTGTTCTTTATTAATTTAATACAAGAATCAAATGCAAGAAGGTACAGTAAAATTTTTCAATGAAACCAAAGGTTTCGGTTTCATTACACCTTCAGCAGGTGGTGCAGACATTTTCGTTCACGTTTCAGGTCTGGTTGATGAGATCCGTGAAGGCAGCAATGTGTCGTACGAAGTACAAAATGGTCAAAAAGGTTTAAATGCAACTAACGTAACCGTTATCTAGTTTATACAAGCTTATCATTTGAAAAGCTCCGCTACGTGCGGGGCTTTTTTTATGCACCTGAAGCAGGCTTATTGAGGTACCTGGCACAAGCTCCAGTATTCAATAATGCTGCGCAGCAGGTGCTCCAGCTCTTTGTAGCTGGATGGTTTTAAAAAGTACCCTTGTATGGGCAGCGAAAAAGCCTTCCTGATATTACGCTCTGATACAGAGCTTGAATAGAAAATATAGGGTATGGTTGTAAGTGAAAGGTTATTATCTGCTAACATGGCATCCCTGACCTCAAAACCATCCATAGCAGGCAGGCTGACATCGGACAGCACAAGAAACGGCCTGA
>CBFGNI010000276.1:0-3399 GCA_965650105.1 uncultured bacterium
GTTTTTGATATACAGGATGTAGGGGCGCGTTTTTATACTTATATCTCAACATTGCAATACGCAATGGAGGCTTGTGCGGAATATGGTAAGGAGTTTATATTGCTTGACAGGCCCAACCCCAATGGACACTATGTAGATGGCCCGGTGCTGGATACCTCTTTACGTTCATTTGTAGGTATGCAGCCAGTGCCTATTGTATATGGCATGACTGAAGGTGAATATGCGAAAATGCTGGTTGGACAAAAGTGGTTTCCCGGCGCTAAAAAGCTGAAAATGCACGTTATTCCCTGTGCCAATTACGATCATAATTCGCATTACGATATAACGGTCCCTCCATCGCCCAATTTACGGACTAATATTGCTATAGCATGTTACCCTACCACTTGCCTTTTTGAAGGTACGGTGATGAGCGTAGGCAGAGGTTCAGACAGGCCGTTTCAGCAATGGGGGCATCCTGACCTGAAAGGCAAAACTTCATATATGTTTATGCCGGTTCCTTACTATGGCCAGGCATCAGAGCCATTATATTCTTTTCAACAATGTTATGGACAAATAGTTGCTGTCAACCAGCAAGAAGTTGACCTGCTATTGAAAAACCAGATAAGGCTGATATGGTTACTGAGGGCATATACCCTGTTCCCTGATAAGGATAAGTTCTTTACCAATTTTTTTGAGAATTTAGCCGGCACACGTGAACTGCGCAAACAGGTAGAAAAAGGTATGACCGAAGAACAAATAAAAGCAACCTGGCAACCCGGTCTTAAAGCTTTTAAGAAGATACGTGCCAAATACTTGCTTTATAAAGATTTCCCTGCTTAAGTCTCCCAAGCTGAATGCAAGCTTTTTTTGTAGCCATATATAATTTTCTGCATCGTAATAAGGTGCTGTGCTGGCTATTATTTATAATCAGCTTTGCCTTCTGGGTATTTTGTGCAACACAAATACGTTTCAAAGAAGATATAAGTAGCATGCTGCCCGATAGCAAAGCTATCAGGGCAATGAACGATGTAGTCAGTCACACGCAGGCAGGCGAACAAATAATATTCACACTGTCGCTGAGAGATACCAACGCAACAGATCCTGATAGTTTGGTTTCTGCAGCAAATAGCCTGCAGCGGCAACTATTGGCAAAGTTTGCACCTTATATCGATACTATCATACTACAACCCGGCGGGGGTATTGAAGAATCGCTGCTTGATATTTTTAAAAATAAGCTCCCCCTTTTTCTTAATAAAGCCGACTATGTAAAGCTCGATACGTTATTACAGCAAAAACATATTACTGCAACGCTTGAGAATAACAGGAAGATACTGATGTCGCCTGCAGGCGTTGTTTACAAGCAATTGGTAGCGCAAGATCCGGTAGGTATATCATCACTGGCATGGACTAAGCTCAAAACACTGCAGGTAGATTCTTCTTACGAAAGCTATGATGGCTATTTGTTTACAGGGCAGTTGAAGCAGCTTACCTTCTTCCTGAAGCCCTTACATAAAGCATCGGAAACCGGGACTAATGCAAAATTTTTCAAACAGGTTGATGAATTATTAGGTGGGTGGCAAAAAGAACATGTCGGTGTGCATGTCAATTATTTTGGTGGTCCGGCAGTTGCAGCAGGCAACGCATCGCAACTACGTACCGATACGATACTTACATTATCTGTTACTGTTATATTGCTGTTAGCGCTTACCTGGTATTTCTTCCGTCGTAAGCGTACACCGTTGATACTCTTGATACCCGTTTTATACGGTGCGGCGATGGGCATGGGTATAGTTTACCTGGTACAGGGCTCACTTTCTATTATTGCATTGGGTGCGGGCGCTATCATACTGGGTATCGCTATCGATTTTTCTATACATTTCTTATCGCACAGGCGCCACACTCATTCTATACAGGAAACCATTGCCGATCTTGCACAGCCATTAACCATTGGCAGCTTCACTACTATAGCTGCATTCTATTCTTTGCATTGGGCGCATACGCCTATATTGCAAGATCTCGGTTTGTTTGCCGCAGTAAGCCTAGCAGGTGCAGCTTTATGTACACTTATTTTCTTGCCACACTTTCCATTAGGTGAACATAAAGAAACAAAGCCTACCATTTTCGATAAGATAGCCCTTTGGCAACCCGAACGTAATAAATGGCTGGTACTATCTATTTTCATGCTTACACCTGTTATGTTTTATTTTGGCAGGCATATACAATTCGATAGTGACCTGATGCATCTGAATTACTTATCGCCTGAAATGCAGAAGGCGCAGGATGAGGTAAGCAAAGCAAATGCAATTTCCCTCAGTTCGATATTTCTGGTAGCACATGCAGAAGACCAGGATGGCGCATTAAATAAACTGGAACGCATACAGCCGCTTGTGCAAGACATTCTTGCCAAAGGCTGGGTGAGGGGAGTATCCGATCCTGTTATTTTATTACCATCAAAACAGGAGCAGCAAAATCGTATTGATAGATGGAATAGCTTTTGGACGGAAGAACGAAAGCAATCTGTACTGCAAAATGTACAAACCGCTGCATTGCAAACAGGCTTCAATGCAGATGCCTTTATAGGTTTCAACCAAACGCTGAATAGTAACTACGAACCTTTTACAACTGAAGAAACTGCTTTACTTAAATCGCTATATCCCGGTAGCTTCACTGCCGATTCTGCTAATCAATATGCCATAGCATCATTAAAGGTTGCACCTGCACACCGCAAACAGGTATTCGATTATCTATCACAACAAAATACCGTCACTGTTACCGACAGGCAGCAGGGAGCAACGCAACTGGTGGATATACTGAATAAGGATTTCACCAATATTGCTATTTATTCATCCCTCATTGTATTCTTCGCACTATTGATAGGGTATGGCCGTATTGAACTTGCTATCATTTCTTTTCTGCCTATGGTCATATCATGGATATGGATTTTGGGGCTTATGTCACTGCTTGGTTTGAAGTTTAATATAGTTAACATCATCATCTCTTCACTCATCTTTGGCCTTGGTGATGATTACGCCATCTTTACGATGGATGGCCTGATAGAGAAATACAAATATGGCAACCGTAAGTTGGAGTCTGTAAGGGCTGCTGTATATGTTTCGGTTGCTACGGTTATTATTGGTTTGGGTGTATTGCTATTGGCAAAACACCCTGCGCTGCGTTCTATAGCATTTATATCTGTTACTGGCTTGGTATGTGTGTTGTTGATATCGCAAACTATACAACCTTTGCTATTCAACTGGTTCATACAAAAGCGCGCAGATAAAAAGTTTCTGCCATTTACGCTATGGAGTTTCAGCAAATCTGTTTTTGCCTTTGCGTACTTCTTTACGGGTTCTATGGTACTTACAGTACTTGGTGTTATACTCACTAAGTTATGGCCATTCAATAAAAAGAAAGCCAGGT
>CBFGNI010000277.1:0-3379 GCA_965650105.1 uncultured bacterium
ACGCAGTCAACGAAAGCGAGCTGAACTATAAGAACGCCAATAACAAGCGGCTGCATGTAGAGATGTGCCTCATCAAGCTGTGTTACCTGCTACAGGCCACAGACATAAAAAAAAACCTTAGTAGTGTAGGTATTCCTATACCGCAAGCTACTCAAGCACCTGCTGCGCCTGCATTCCAGGCCCCGGCACCCGCTTACCAGCAAGCGCCGGCACAAGCACCAACTGTAAACGAACCGGTTGCACAGCAATCTGCTCAATCTGCACCACAGCCGGTAGCTCAACCGCGTACAGAACCACAGCCCCAGGCAGTGCGGGAAGTCCCGGTACAGGCCCCACAGGCAAATAATGACGTTCCGGCTGTTGATCCCGATGCTATAAAAGTACCGCCACCACTGCCCAATACGCCTTACAACCGCCGCATCAGTAAAAACCTGATGGACGAGATAGATGCAGCGGTGAATACCACCCTGGCCACGCAGGAAGAAACCAAATTACTGACACCAGAGCAGGCACTCTCCCTGTTCGATGATTATAAAAAGGAAATGCAGGCTGGTAATAAGAACATGCTCTACGCACAGCTTTGTATGATGAGCCTGGAGGTGTACCCACCCGATGAGATCCGCATTATTACACCAACTGTATTTACCGATACCTACGCCAAAGACCAGCGCAATCTGCTTATCGACTACTTCCGCAAGCATACGGGCATCATGGTAAGGGTTACTACCGAAATGCGTGAGGATAAAGAGCTGGAAACCAAACAGCAAACCACCGTACTCAGCAAATCGGAGATATTTGATGCGATGGTAAGCAAAAACCCCGATCTCGGCCTGCTGAAAGACGCATTGGGCTTGCAGATAGAATACTAATTACCTAATCGTATTCAGCTAATTTTTTAATACTTTTGACACACTAAAATAAAACAGACCAATTCTTATGGCCGAAGCGATCAGAATGCCACTATTGAGCGATACGATGAAGGAAGGTGTGATAGCAGCATGGCATAAACAAGTAGGTGATAAAGTAAAAAGCGACGATGTAATAGCCGATGTTGAAACCGACAAGGCTACTATGGAAGTGATGCCTTATGTAGACGGCACCATACTGTATATAGGTGTAGAACAAGGCAAAGCAGCCAAAGTGAATGATATAATAGCAGTGATAGGTAAAGAAGGCGAAGACTATAAGTCGCTGCTGGATGCACCTGCACAAGGTGGTGGCAATGCTGATGCAAGTGCACCGCAACAAGCTGCGCCTGCACAAGCTGAAGGCCAGCAACAACAAGCTGCTCCGCAGGCAGGTAATGCACCTCAACAACCTGCAGCGGCACCTGCGGCTGCTCCACAACAAGAGCAAGCTAAACCCGCAGCACCTGCACCTAAGCCCGGCGATGCTACCGTAGTACGTATGCCATTGCTGAGCGATACCATGAAAGAAGGTAAAATAGTAGCATGGCACAAAAAAGTAGGCGATAAAGTAAAAAATGATGATGTAATTGCTGAAGTGGAAACTGATAAGGCTACCATGGAAGTAATGCCTTATGCAGATGGCACCCTGCTGTACATAGGCGTTAAAGAAGGTGAAGCTGCCCAGGTAAATGGTATCATTGCCATAGTTGGTAAAGAAGGTACCAATGTTACT
The DNA here is from genome assembly GCA_965650105.1 of uncultured bacterium. GTDB lineage: Bacteria > Bacteroidota > Bacteroidia > Chitinophagales > Chitinophagaceae > Polluticoccus. The sequence continues at coordinate 1,642 of CBFGNI010000277.1, forward strand.
CCTTACCTGCAGGAAGGCAGCGGTGATAGTGGTACTGCAAATGCAGGTGCACAGCAACAACCTGCACAACCACAACAAGGTGGTCAGCAACAGGCACAGCCTACTCAACAGCAAGCTACGCCTCAACAAAACCAGCAACAAACACAAGGCAATAACGAACAGCGTACCGAAGGCGACCGCGTAAAAGCATCGCCACTGGCTAAGAAAATGGCCGAAGAAAAAGGTATTGACATAGCACAGGTAAAAGGTAGTGGCGATAATGGCCGTATCATCCGCCGCGATGTAGATAGCTTCAAACCACAGGCGCAACCTCAACAAGGTGCAGCACAAGGCCAGGCTACACAGCAAAAAGGCGGTGGCAGTGCAAATGTTGCAACCTTCACGCCGGGCCAGGAAGGCCATACCGACCAGCCATTGTCGCAAATGCGCAGGATCATTGCGCAACGTTTGTCGGAAAGCAAGTTCAGTGCACCACACTTCTACCTGCGTATGACCATCACTATGGATAAAGCCATTGAAGCCCGTAAGGCGATCAATGATGTATCCCCGGTGAAGGTATCGTTCAACGACCTGGTGATAAAAGCATGTGCTATGGCGCTGCGCAAACACCCTGAAGTGAACAGCAGCTGGATGGGCGATTTCATTCGCGCCAATCAACACATACACATAGGTACTGCCGTAGCTGTTGATGAAGGCCTGATCGTTCCGGTCATCAAATTTGCCGATCAGAAAACGCTATCACAAATAGCCAGCGATGCCAACGTACTGATAGATAAAGCACGTAATAAGAAACTGCAACCACAGGAGTTCACTGGTAACACCTTCACCATATCGAATCTTGGCATGATGGATATAGATGAGTTTACAGCTATCATCAATCCGCCAGACGCTTGTATATTGGCAGTAGGTAAAATAGCGGCTACGCCTGTGGTAGAAGATGGTGAGGTAGTGGTTCGTCAGTTGATGAAACTAACCCTTAGCTGCGACCACCGTGTAGTAGATGGTGCAGTAGGTTCACGCTTCCTGCAAACGCTAAAAGCACATCTTGAAAATCCGGTGACTATGCTGGTTTAATGATTGATAGTATTTAAAATATAACGGCCTCCTGGATTTCAGGAGGCCGTTCTCACATATACAACACACACACACAAAGGTTAAGCTATGTCTGGATATATAGGCAGATATTCAGGTTCGTTCCTGATTTCCTTATACCAAAAAATAGGAAAAGCTATACCACCCAGTATAAACATAAATATCATCCAGCGAAGTTTATCGCCGGCATCCATATCTCTTATACGTGCAAGGTGCACCATGAAATATATAAGTACGGAAGCGCCTGTAACGAAAGCGATAGCTAATAGTATGAACAATGTAGTATAATGCCTATTCATGACCGATGCTACCAATTCATGATCCTGAAATAACCCTGCCTTCATTAAAGGGATACAGATTGCTGCGAAATAGATTGCAAAAACTGTAAATGTGAGAAGGGGAAGGAAACTAATAAAACCCCATGCCCTTTTCTTCTTACCGTCCATGCGCATTATGGTATCCATAACAGTAGGTTTTAGTTACCTAATATGGATAAATACTATGCCGCCGACATCTATTATTATGTTAAAAGGAGTTACTTTCTCTTCTTACCAAACTCTATTGTGGTACCTGAACCCTTAGCCTTACCTTCCTCATCGTGCTAGATATAGGTATTTGCCTTCACGCCGTTACCCAGGTTAGTTTG
>CBFGNI010000278.1:0-3368 GCA_965650105.1 uncultured bacterium
CCAACATGGCTGGCCGTGGTACCGATATCAAGCTGGGCCCAGGCGTTAAAGAAGCCGGTGGTTTGGCTATTATAGGTACTGAACGCCATGAAAGCCGCCGTGTTGACCGCCAGTTGCGTGGCCGTGCAGGCCGCCAGGGCGATCCCGGTAGCTCTCAGTTCTTTGTTTCGCTTGAAGATGACCTGATGCGCCTGTTTGGTTCTGAACGTATTGCTTCGCTGATGGACAAAATGGGCCATAAAGAGGGCGAAGTATTGCAACACAGCATGATCACCAAGTCTATTGAAAGGGCGCAGAAAAAAGTAGAAGAAAACAACTTCGGCATACGTAAGCGCCTGCTTGAATACGATGATATCATGAACGCGCAGCGTAATGGTATATACAACCGCCGCAGGCACGCGTTGTTCGGGGATAGGTTGTCTATCGATCTGGATAACGCTATCTACGAAACATCGGCTGACATTGCATTGCAATTTGAAAACAATCGGGATTTTGAGGCGTTCCGCATGGAAGCCATCAAACAACTGGCAATAGAACCACAAAATATTACAGCTGATGAATTTGCCAAGGCTAACCTTGAAGTAATTGGAGATAAATTATACCATCAGGCTAAAGATTTCTATACACGTAAAATGGAGGCGCTGCGCCAACATATTTACCCTACCCTCAACCAGATACTAACTGAGAATGGCGACCGCGTTGAGAATATAGTAATACCGTTCACCGATGGTGTAAAAGGCATGCAGGTATATGCTAACCTGAAAGAATCAGTAACTAATGAAGGCAAGCCTATAGTGCAAACTTTAGAAAAAAGCATCACACTAAGTATTATCGACGATTCGTGGAAGGACCACCTGCGTGCAATGGATGATCTGCGCAATTCGGTGCAAATGGCCTCTTACGAACAGAAAGACCCATTGCTTATATACAAATTCGAAGCATTTGAATTGTATAAGCAAATGATGAGGGAGATCAACCAGGCTATTGTTTCGTTCCTGATGCGTGCGGGCATACCTATGCAGGATACCCCGCCACAGGCAGCACAAATGCCCGAGCAGCGTACCGACATGAGCCAGATGCATAATAACAAACGTGAAATAGATGCGGCAGGACAAGATTATGCCGCTAATGAAAACGATTATTATGATGAGCCGCAGGATACCGCTGTAAAACGTACCCCGGTACAGGCAGGCCCTAAAATAGGACGCAACGACCCTTGCCCTTGCGGCAGTGGTAAAAAATACAAAAGCTGCCACGGAAAAGGACTATAATTATTATTATCCACAGATATGTATAAATGGAAAGGGAGTATCTCTCTTTCCATTTTACTTTTTGGCTTTTACTCGTTAATTTTGGCCTTTCCAACCAAGTATATGAAACAGAACCAGAAGAATATTCTTTTAGCAAGCATACTGATAGTATTTGTAGCCATCATCCGTATTGTTAGCCGCGAAATGCACTTATTCAATATTGCACCGATAGGCGCTTTGGCATTGTTTAGCGGCGCTATCATTAAAGACAAGCGTATTTCCTTAGCTACGCCACTTATAGCTATGGTATTGGGCGACCTGTTTTTCCAGTTTTTCACATCAATACCGGGCTTCTATGGCGCCGAACAATGGTTTGTATATGGTGCGATAGCCCTGGTTACAGTGTTAGGTACATTTATGGGCAAGATAAATGCTGTTAAAGTAGCAGGTTTTACCCTTACAGGTTCTTTCCTGTTTTTCGTAATATCAAACTTTGGCTCCTTTCTTAGCGGTATGTGGGGTACTGGTTTTAAAGGTTTGGTAACTACATACACTATGGCATTGCCTTTCTACGAAAAAACAATTGCCGGCGATCTTATTGGCAGCGTATTGTTTTTCGGTGTTTATTTCCTGGCACAACGCTCATCAGTAAAAAGCGTACAACAAGCTTAAATTCATTCATTCCAGATAAAAAAAGGGTAACAAATGTTACCCTTTTTTTATGCTTTACAGCTACTGCAGTAGCCCGATATCCAGCAATTAAAGCTTTCTGCAACATACCCTTTAGGTAATACTACAGGCAAATCATCTCCAATACATTCCACCTTATCGCAGCTATTACACCTGAAGTGTATATGATTATGGGCATGTTTACCTGTGCACCCTTTACAAATAGCAAAATAATACTTGCCTTCATCAGAAGTGATACGGTGCGTAATGCCATCTTCACAAAAACTATTCAGCACACGGTATATGGTCACCCTGTCCATTTCACCCGCCACCTTCTTCTCTATGCTATCCTGACTAAGCGCCGTATTGGCATCCCTGAGTATGTCCAATACCATTTGCTTGGCAGCTGTATTTCTTCTTTTCATAAAGCGGAATTATTATTGCAACAATGTTGCAATAATAAACATTTCATTTACCTTAGCCAAATAAAAGCAGACAAAATGGGTACAAAATCAACTTACGATGTTATAATAATAGGGGGAAGCTATGCGGGCCTGTCAGCAGCCATGTCATTAGGCCGCGCATTGAGAAAAGTATTGGTAATAGATAGCGGCAAGCCTTGCAACAGGCAAACCCCGCACTCACACAACTTTATTACACAAGACGGCGAAACGCCTTCTAATATTGCAGCGAAGGCCAGGCAGCAGGTAATGCTATATGATACTATACATTTTCATAACGCAACAGTGGTAGCTGCTGAAAAACAACATGAACAATTTGTAGTTGAAACTGATGATGCCCAAAATTTCACTGCCCCAAAACTGCTATTTGCTACAGGCGTATATGATATAATGCCCGATATACCTGGTTTTGCAGAATGCTGGGGCATATCTGTACTCCATTGCCCATACTGCCATGGCTATGAAGTCCGCGGCCAGAAAACGGCGATTATTGCTAATGGCGATATAGCGTATCATATAGGCATGCTCATTACCAATTGGACGAAAGACCTGGTACTTACTACAAATGGTGCAAGTACACTAACTAAAGAACAAACCGACGAACTGAAAAAAAGAAATGTCTCAATAATAGAAACAGGTATTAGTGAGCTAATACATAAGAACGGACAAATACAGTGCATAGGTTTTACAGATGGCAGCAACATGGCCATAAGCGCTATTTACAGCAAACCGCCATTCAGGCAACATTGCCTTATACCACAAAAAATGGGTTGTGCAATTAATGAACAAGGCTTTATACAGGTAGATATTAAGCAGAAAACAACTATTGATGGTATTTACGCTGCAGGCGATAATACTACAATGATGCGTGCTGTAGCGGCAGCCGTAGCTGCAGGAAATATGGCAGGCGCGGCAATAAATGCCGATCTTGTTTTTTGAAATGTAGGAGCGCTTTTTGCATATACATTACCGTAATGAAGGAAGTTCG
>CBFGNI010000279.1:0-3290 GCA_965650105.1 uncultured bacterium
ATCTGCGCCTGTTGCTGCGTTTATAGCACCCGATGCTGCGTTTCCTTACGGGGGTGCATGGGGTAACGAAGCAATAGCCTATATGAATGGCTTCCTGGGTAAAGCAGGCACAGGTATGGTACTTATTGCTATTGCTGCATTCTTCATTTTCGTAGTATTTGCATTAGACATACGCCCTATGCTGCGCCGTGCTAGGCGAACAGCTAGAGATATTGCAGCTACCTTAAAGCCTACACCGGTTGTTGCACCAACAGCTGAGGCTGTTATGGCCGAACAGGAAGAAGATAAAACCATTCAACCTATTAATTACGATGCACTGAATGTAGATGAGGAAACAGGCGAGATAAAGAACTGGGATATGACCGTTGCCGATAAAGCTGCGGCTGCACCCATTGCTGTAGCAGGTAACTACGAGCAGGACCTTGCAGATGAGAAAGCATACGAAGAAGAAAGCGAAGATGAGGAAGAAGAGATACCTGAAATGGTTTTGACACAACCGGAAGAACCTAAAGAAGATGTGGAGCTGAGTTTTGAGGTTATAAAACAGGAAGACGAGCCGGTTGCTATAAAACACGGCGCGCACATTAGCATACAAGACCACGAGCCTTATGCACCGGAGCTCGACCTGCCTGACTACAAATTCCCTACGCTTGATCTGTTAGAAGACCGTTCGCAGGAAACTATACAGCTGGATAAAGAAGAACTGGAGAAGAATAAGAACCAGATCATCAGCACGCTTCGCAGTTTCGGTATCGAGATACAACGTATCAGTGCGACAGTAGGCCCTACGGTAACCCTGTATGAAATAGTACCGGCGGAGGGAGTGCGTATATCTAAGATCCGCAACCTCGAAGATGATATTGCCCTTAGCCTTGCAGCATTAGGCATACGTATCATAGCTCCCATACCGGGCCGCGGTACTATTGGCATTGAAGTACCCAACACTAACAAACAGATAGTATCGATGCGTTCATTGCTCACCAGTGAAAAATTTGTGAACTCAAAAATGAGTTTACCAATAGCGCTTGGTAAGAAGATAGATAACGAGAACTATGTAGTTGACCTGGCTACCATGCCCCACTTACTAATGGCGGGTGCTACCGGCCAGGGTAAGTCGGTTGGTATCAATGCCATCCTTGTGTCGCTATTATATAAGAAGCACCCGTCGCAGTTGAAGTTTGTAATGATCGACCCTAAGAAGGTGGAGCTCTCTATATATAGAACGATAGAGAAACACTTCCTTGCTAAACTACCTAACGAGGAAGAGGCGATCATTACCGACACCAAAAAGGTTATTTATACATTGAATGCACTGTGTATTGAAATGGATAACCGTTATGAATTGCTGAAAGAAGCAGGTGCGCGTAACATAAAAGAGTACAATGAAAAATTCATTAACCGCAGGCTGAACCCGCAACGTGGTCATAAATACCTGCCATTTATAGTATTGGTGATAGATGAGTTTGCCGACCTGATAATGACTGCCGGTAAAGAAGTAGAAATGCCGATAGCGCGCCTTGCACAGTTGGCACGTGCCATAGGTATACATCTTATCATCGCAACACAGCGCCCTTCGGTTAACGTTATCACAGGTACCATCAAGGCCAACTTCCCGGGCCGTATAGCTTTTAAGGTATCAGCTAAGGTCGATTCACGCACCATATTAGATGCCGGCGGTGCCGAGCAACTGATAGGTCGTGGTGATATGCTGGTATCGCATGGTAGCGAGCTATTGCGCCTGCAATGTGCTTTTGTGGATACGCCTGAGGTAGAAAATATCGTAGACTTTATTGGCCGCCAGCGCGGCTACCCTTCTGCTTTCGAGCTTCCGGAATACGAAGGTGACGAAAATGAGAACGATAAAATAGTGGACCTTACCAACCGCGATAAACTATTTGAAGATTGTGCACGTACCGTGGTGCAAACACAGTCGGGCTCCACATCTATGTTACAAAGACGTTATAATTTAGGCTACAATCGCGCGGGCAGAATAATGGACCAATTGGAAAGTGCGGGTATTGTAGGGCCTTCTATGGGTAGTAAGCCGCGCGATGTGCTCTTCAAAACAGAAATGGAATTAGAACAGTTTTTAACTGAATTGAATTAAACCTTTACTTTGCAGCCCCGTCTAAGAAGACGTGCATTATTTTTAATTACATATTTTAAGATGAGAAAATTTCTGACATTAACGGTATTAGCATTAGGATTGACTTTTCAGGCAGTGTATGCGCAAGATGCCAGGGCCAAAACGATATTGGATGCCGTAAGCAAAAAAGTAAACGGTATAAAATCTTTGAAAGCAAATTTTGCGCTACATCTCAGTGGTGCCAATGGCAAGGTGAACGACACTAAAAAGGGCAGCTTTGTAATGAAGGGGCAGAAATATCGTGTCACTCTTGCGGGACAGGAAATAATCTGCGATAATAAAACTGTATGGACTTATATGAAAGACAATAACGAAGTACAGGTAAACAATTATAACCCTAACGAACAAACTATCTCCCCTGCTAAGCTTTTCACTAATTTTTACGATAAGGAATACACGTACAAATATGCAGGCACGCGCAAAGTAAGCGGCAAAAACTGCGATATAGTAGAAATGACACCGACCAATAAAAGCAAACAATTCAGCAAAATAGAATTGGCTGTCGATAAAGCCAACAATACTATTGTTGGCGGCAACGTATGGGAAAAGAATGGAAACAAATACCAATATGAAGTAAGTGGCTTCACTGCAAATGCACCCGTAGCTGATAATGTTTTCACCTTCGACCCTAAAAAGTATCCGGGGGTGGAAGTGGTAGATATGAGATAACAACCGCGAACGTTAAATAATTATCAAAATAGCCGGTAATTGACCGGCTATTTTCTTTGTAACCCATTCAGGCACGATATTTTACAATATGCGCTCGAACCATAGCTAACAGATAGATAAAATGACACAAACTATTTTAACAAGAGAAAATAAACAGATCATTCACGAAACACTACCAACATTCGACCATTTACTGGAATATCTTACTACAAAAAACAACGGCATTCCTGTTTACGAAATAAAAAGCTACACACACCCTACCCTAAGAACGGAAGTTTCGGCTCTGAGCAACGGCCTTTCTTATGCCTACAGCGATGATGGCAAGTGGTTTGTAGTACATTAAACTAAAACAATAAAACTATGAGCCAGGCATTCGTACGCGAAGGCGATGAACAATGGTTGCATGATATAGCACCTACTCTACCGGCACTCATCAATTACCTGACAAATGAAAACAACGGTATTCGCGTTTATG
>CBFGNI010000280.1:0-3245 GCA_965650105.1 uncultured bacterium
AGCTAAAGAAAACAATAATTTTTTCATATATAATGTTAGTTTACAATGGCGCAAAGTTATCACTTATATCGTATTTGGCAAATGAAGTTAGCATGCTTGCTAAGAAATATATCATCAATGCCCATATACCTATAGCTCAATATTGATGTAGGCATAAAATAGTTGCTATCGCCGGTAGCCAGCCCGATAGTTTTAGAAACAAATTCGGCACAATAAAAGCGATCATCAGTAGCCAGGTCAAAATCCATATCAAATTTCTTCTTCTGTATGTAAAATTGTTTTATCTGTTTTACCAGGGTTTCTTCCTTATCGCAAGGTAAATCCAGTCGCACTATTCCATACCCAAGATTGTTTTCAGGTGAAAACCAGAAACTTGCAGAGTCGCGCCTCAGTAGCGCATCAGGATTGTCTTCACCGCCAATGCTATGATATACAAAGGGATAACCATCTTCCACCACTACCAGCCCGCAGTGTGAATAGGTTTTATCTCTCCAGTTCACTTTGCATAACATATAGCTGGTAATATCATTGCCGGTACGTACCACTACATCGCCTGTTTTCAGCATATGGATGCCCGAATCGATAGAATGGAGGTTGCCCTTATCCATCATCCGTTCAAATGTTGTAGTAGGTGGGTGCCGGTTAGCGCTGCAATTTGAATGTACCATCCACCATCCGCCAATTATAAATACTATCGCCAGTATCAATAAAAAAATACTCTTTCGTTTCACACAGCAAAAATAAGGAAAGCCGGCAGGTAATTGCCGGCTTTCAACATAACTGTATGATGACTAATGCTTGATGATTTTACCTGAGCCTGATATATTTACTTCAGTTATTTGTGGGTTGCCCCAGTAGTCAACATTTCCTGACCCTGAAATACGTACGCTAAGGGTTTTTTCCGCTGTTATACGGATGTTGCCTGAGCCTGATATTTTCGCAATAACATTTTGAGCTACGCATGGCTGTGCCAAAATATCGCCTGAACCATTTACACTGCAGCTCATATTATTAAAATGATTTTCATCGATGCGGATATTACCAGATCCGTTTATTTCAGTTACCATAGCATTGCTGGTAAGCCCGGGGTGTAAATGCACATCACCCGATCCATTTATTTTAATGCTGTTCATGTCTTTTGTGTATACCGCTACACTAAGATTGTTGTTCCGGATATTTATATAATCATCTTTGAATTTCAATCTTAAAGTGCCACCGCTTACACTGGTTTCGTAAACACCTATCAGGTTGTTATAGCCCGTTACTACTACGCGGTCTTCAGTTGAAGGATATACATCTACAGGTGTTGAACCATCAGCTATTACACTTGTAAAGCTGCCCGGTGTTCTTGTTTCAGAGCTACTGTCGCCTTCGCCCCTGAGCCTGTGTTTGTTGCAAGATGCTGCGAATAATGTAGCTGCTGCGAATGCAAAAAGTAATGCGTTTTTCATAATTTTTGTATTAAGTAGTGTTGTTTTGTGTTTTGGTATTATGTGTTTTGTTGCTTGTACTATTAAGACAGAAGAAGTGGTAATTACCCCTACGCGGCAAGAAAATATTTTTATAAGTGTAGTTGTATGCCCCCGATAGCACCCAGGCTCAGGCCATAATCCCTGTCCCAATCGCCGCCTGTCCATAAAGAATAGCCTTCAAACTGGTCGTTACCACCTATGTTCATATTCAGAAAGCTAACAGTAGGTCCGGCAAAAAGTTCCCATTTATCGCCCAGTTTTACTGAAGGCAATGCCCTTACTGCAAACTTATAATTACCATCAGTATCAAAATTTACCAGGCCTGTAGTAGCGGCTTCAAAATTGATACGGAAGATTTTGCTAATTGGAAGGTGTGCGCCAATACCTGCTTCAAATGCATACATCAAGTCAACGGTATTGAGATTATAACCTACACCAACAATGCCATACAATATTCTGCCACCTGAACGAAATGAAGCCAATACAGTTGCCGATTCATCTACACTCAAGCCTATTATTTTTTCTCCTTTTTTAACGATGTTGATAAAGCCAATAGGATAATCGCAACTATCTGCAATATTTATGAAGCCCGCCATTTGCACTTTAGCGCATTTAGCAATATTTATAAAACCTGCCAGCTGTACGGTTGCATCGTCTGCTTTATTTATAAACCCTGCTATTTGTGTGTAAGGCACATCATTGGCAATATTTATGAAACCTGCAAATTGCGCGTCGGTATTTTTCGATAGGTTGAAGAAACCCGCCATTTGCGCGCCCGATAAATTATTGCGGTTGATGTTGAAGAAGCCGGCAGATTGTAAACCGTGTACACTGCCCGATATATTGCCGAAACCCGAGATCTGCGCGCCTTTTACTTCTTCTTTCACATTGCTTAAAAAACCACTGGCTACCAGGCCTTCTGCATTTCCGCCAACCTGATTGAAGAAGCCTGCAGCTATTACACCTGTTGCATTGTGTTTTATGATATTGGCAAGTCCCGCAGCTGCCATTGCTTCTTCCGAAGCGCTTACGCCTGTTATAGCATGCAAGGAAATAGTGTTGCTATATTCACCTGCGTGTATTCCATTAGTACTTAAAGGATAGATAAGCCCTATGTGTATAGGTGCATGTTTATCTTGTGCAGAAACACTTAATGCATATAACGCAAAGAGTATTGTTGAGAAAAATGTACGTTTCGTTGTCATAAAAATGCTGATTTGCATTATGACAACGCAGGGATATAATACCCCTATTTTACTGTATAAAAAAGCTAGAAAATATCTACACCGATGCTCCAGCCAAACCAGCTATATAAATTATTCATCATTCGGTTTGTGTTATAGGCTGGAAAGATGTTGTTTCTGAAATCAGTTACAGGGTTTGCTATTTCAATATTGTAAACATTGAATGAAGGTGCAACATAAAAAGCCAAGTATTTATTTGCTTTATAAGTGAAATTTAGTTGCAACTTCGATAGTACATGCGTATTATGCCAGTCACCAAGATATAAGTATTCACCACTAAGCTCGGGGCAAAGAGAGAATCGCTTATACAGTGTAATATCAGTACCGATACCATAACCCATTCCTGCCAATTTCTTACCTGGTCTTGTATCGAAAGAACCTATGAGAATGCTATAAATATTTTTGTTGCCCGTTTTAAAAGCAACATTAAAAGGTAATGATTCATTTGTTGATAGGGATAACTTATGATAACCCTTTAGGATAATGTTAATAAGGCCTATGCTATAACCTGAAGACGTATCTGCGATAT
>CBFGNI010000281.1:0-3232 GCA_965650105.1 uncultured bacterium
TGCCCGATATACCTGCCATAGTACCACCTATCACAATACCCACTATACTGGCAAGCGCATTTACTTTTACTTTTGAACCTACTATACGTGGCATCAGGATATTATTATCTAAGAACTGTACAAATGCTATGGTACCTAAAACTGCCCATATCTGCCACATTTCCTGCGATGTAGTTAAGGTCAGGATCACGCCGATAAGATTACCTATCAGGGCTCCTAAATACGGTATCAAATTAAGTATAGCGAATGTAACACCTATGAGTATTGCATGCTTAATGCCAAACAGCATAAGTATAACACTTAGCAAAACAGTCAGGTACGCTATCTGTATAGCCAGGCCTACCAGGTAAAACTTTACCATCACTTCTGTTTCACGCAGCGCTTCCTCCACTTTGCTGTGATGATCTTCAGCAAACCACATATATACAAAACGCAACAGCAGGTTGCGGTAAAACATGATAAGGAAAATATAAATAGGCAAAAGACCCAGGAAAATGAATATACCAGATAATGATGCCAGCGCACCTTGTATTTGCCCGGTTATATTAGACCCTAGCTTTGAGCTTTGCTGCTTGATAATGCCCAATTGCTGTTCTACCGAATAATGCGTTTTACTGCTTATCCACTTACTCAGGTTATCCCAATGTATACTCAGATTCTTCTTTATGGTATCGATATCGCTTACAAAACCGCCTATTTGCCAGGAAAGAAAAAAAGCAACTGCGGCTATCAGCATTATAAACCCAATGATGCAGAATACTATGGATAGCGACTCAGGCACCTTATGCCTCATTAACCACCTAAATGGCGGCAATAAAACTATGGATATGAAAAATGCCATCAACAATGGCATAATGACGCTCTGGCCTAAGATGATAATAGCACCCAGGGCACATAGCCCAAGCACTTCTATCGATCTGCGCACGGTAAGTGGCATATTACTCATAATATCTTTTAAAAAGTGGAACAATAAGTTAAGGTAATACTCACCATACCAAAACTGTACCTAACTTAATCACAATCCATTTATTATAAGCTCAGATGTGCTTTTAGCGGTCAATAAAGCCGCCTCTACCGTACCGGAAAAAGTACCATCATACAATGCTTCGCCTGCAAAATAAATAGTATCATCCGCTGGCGTATTCAATACCTCACGTGCTTCCTTAGTGGTAGGAGTGGGGTAACTGTAAGCACCGCCAAACTCCTCATACTTTTGCCAGTTGGTTACCATTATTGCCGACACCTTTTCACGCATTTCACTTAAAGGGATATTGAATATTTCTGCTAAAGATGCCAGGGCTGCAGCTTCAAGCTCTTCTTCCGAAAACATGGATAATTCTTTTGCCTTATTACCACCCGCCCATCCGGTTAGCGTATTACATGCATAGGGTAGCTGCGTCCACCAGGTTTGGAAGAGCTGGTCGCCGAATATAAATGCAGTATCATGCTTCCAGAATGGCTGCTTAAATGCCACTACCACTTTCACTACACTACCAAACCCTATCTTCTGTGCGGCTGCTACATGCGTATCCAGTGTTGGAGAAAAGGTTATAGAAGCCCGTTCATTTCGTCGCTGCAATACCCCTAACGGCACTGTCACAACCACTTTATGTGCTTTATATGTGTTTTTATCCTCAGTGCAAACTACAGCATGGCCGTTGTGCCAATCTATATGCTTCACTATATTTTCTGTCAATATCTGCACACCTTTTATCCTGCATTGCCCTGCAAGATATTCAACCAACGCGCCATATCCTTTACTTATGTGGTAGCTCTCCTCCTCTTCTGCCCATTCTTTGTATAAGGCCATCACACTCACTTTATCGGGGTCTGCTATGTCATAACCTTCCGCGTATCTCATAGCCTGCCTTTTTAGTGCCGCATAACTATCCTCTTTAAAGTAATGTACCAGGAATTCATGTAGGGTCATGTCCAGCTTTATATCTTTCATCTTCTGCATCAGCTCATCCCACCCTTCTATAAAAAACTCAGTTTCATTTATTTTTCCCGCTACCACATTATACATTTTACCTTCAGTCTTCTTATAAGCTATACCAGCCTCATTTAGCAGCGCAAATGTTAGTTTGGCTTCGCCATGTATAAATTCAGCGCCTCTTTTTACAATTGTATCAAAGCCGTGTCCGCTCACATCCCATATTCTGCCACCAATCCTATCGCTCGCCTCCAGTATTGTAACATCGCAATGCTCCGATAGCAATAGAGCTGTATATAGGGCACATATACCTCCGCCCGCAATAATAACCGTTTGCCTTTTCATAATGTATTAAGATACGCATAAAAATAAAGCCACTCAATTTGAGCAGCTTTTACTTTAGTATTAGATAGGATTTCAATTAATTACACTGGCCATCGGGTGTACAAGATGGGCCATTATTGATCTCTAATGTCGACTTAGGATTAGCTTCACGCCATTCGCTAAACGATTTTTCAAGTGTTTGCAAGAAGGCCTCCGGCGGCTGTGCTCCCGACACTGCATATTTGCGATTGAAAACAAAAAATGGTACACCATTTACACCTATTGCTCTTGCTTCCTGTATATCCTCATTTACCTGCATTGCATATTTCTCATTGGTAAGCGCTTCAGTCACATCAGCCTCAGTTAGTCCGATATCTTTGCCTAGTGCTATCAATACGGCTGTATCACCAAAATCTTTGCCTTCAGTAAAATTGGCGTAAAACAAGCGCTCTTCAACAGCATCGCCCAATCCCTTTTCTTTAGCCAGCTGTATCAGCCTGTGTGCTTTAAAAGAATTGACCATAACCGTTTTATCCAGCTTATAATCCAACCCTGCGTCTTCAGCCATTTGGCTTACTTGCGCATGCATCTTTACAACCTGCTCTTTACTGATACCTTTACGGGTAGACAAGTATTCATACACATCCGAATTTTCAGGTGAGGCTACCGGTAGTGTAGGATCCAACTGAAAACTCTTCCAAACAATTTCTATATCATTACTATCTGAAAATTGCTGCAAACCTTTTTCATAATTGCGCTTACCTATGTAGCAGAAGGGGCACATCACATCGCTCCATATTTCAACTTTCATTTTCTCCGTATTCATTCTATTTTTCGTTTTAATATTTTGAGTATTGTTGTTTTTTTGCCCAAATGTTGCAACTGAATTTATCAGGAATAAAAACACTAATATTTTCAGTTTCATATCTATTTGATTTTGTAAACTGTGCGCAACATCTTCACAATACAAACTTA
>CBFGNI010000282.1:0-3154 GCA_965650105.1 uncultured bacterium
AAGAGTTCAATAATAATCATATTAATAAACAACGCCCCGCATCCGCGGGGCGTTGTTTATTTTAACACTTAAAAAACAAATTGTGGTAATATTTCCAACCAATTTAATTCAGACAATGTCTTAATTAAAGCAGGCTTAAAATCGTTTTGAATTTTAACAATGCGTTTGCTTAATAACAATTGATTTGTATATTTATTCCTAATAGTTTATTTTAAAATGGAGAAAAATTACCTTATCTCGAAAAAGAGGGCCTTTTTAGCTGCTATGCTTGTGTTTTTATGCTGTTTTACGGGTGTAAACAAAGCAATAGCAGATCACTTTGCGGCGGCAGATATCACTATCCAGTATAAAGGAGTGGTTGATCCGTGTAACATTAAGCCTGATTACACATATGAGATAATTATGAAGGTATATACCGACTGTACGGGTATACTAATGCCGTTGAGTAGTAGTATTAGCTATGAATCTGTTAATGAGGGTAGTGGTACTAAAAATGTTAATCTCCCTTGCGTTGATGCAAATGGCAACCCTGTACCACCCAATTATACAGGTACTATAATATCAAGCCTTTGTCCTGCGTTTGCTAACCAAAGCACTTGCTATCCTGGTGGGAAATATTATGGATATAAAATATGGGAGTATAGAGGAGAAGTAAAATTACCTTCTCCGCAAACAGACTGGAAATTCTGGTATCAAAGCTGCTGCCGTAATATGAATGTAATTAACATGCCGTATGGTCAGGGTTTTTACATAGAAGCCGGTATTAACAACGTAGCGAGATATGATGTAAGTACGCCCGCATTCACTACATTCCCTTTACCTTATATATGCGCTGGCCGTCCGTTTAAATACTTGAATGGTCCCATAGATAATGATAAGACAAACACAGGCCAATACCTAAGAGTTACGAATAAGAACCCTGCTAATGGTGGTCCTAACCCCGTAACACTCGTTCCTTACGAACCTGGTTATTCATTGAGCAATCCTGTTCAATCACCTACAGGTTATAGAGTAAATCCAATAAGTGGTACTGCGGAATTTCTGGTGCCCAATGCCGGTGTGTATGCGCTCGCGTTTCAATTGGATAAATATGCCGAGAATGATATAAAAAACCCGAATGATGATTCTCGTATAGCATATACACAACGCGATATACAGGTAGCGGTATTTCCTTGTTCAGAACCACCGCCATCTATAATAACTCAAGCTAATGGTGCGCCAACAAACCTTAGTGGTGCTACATTCAAATCACTAACTGATCAGGATTCTGCTATATATGTATGTCCGGGTAGTAAATTAGAGTTCAATCTGGAGGCCCGTAATGGTAATACTGCCAGAATAAATGACCTGCGTTGGGCATCTAATAATCTATCAAGCTGCCCTGGCTCTATCTTTACGAAAATTACTAATGGCAAGGACACTATTAAAGCTAAATTTAGCTGGACACCAACTTTGGCCCAAGCAGGGCAAGACTACCGGTTGACTATAACTGCAATCGACTCAAGCTGCGATCCGGATCTTCCATTCGCATTGCCTGAACCAATGGTATATGTGATACGTGTTACTAAAGGGCTAGATGCCGGCCCCGATCTAGTAACCTGCCAAAATAACCCTAAGGGATATAAAGTACTTGTTAGAGGTACGGATTATAAACTACGTGTTCAATGGTCTGTCTTATCAGGTGGTGATCCAAATGCCACAATTGATTCTCCCAATAGCATTACACCATTTATTACTGCAGCCGGCGGAACTAAATTTGTT
Source organism: uncultured bacterium (assembly GCA_965650105.1). Classification (GTDB taxonomy): domain Bacteria; phylum Bacteroidota; class Bacteroidia; order Chitinophagales; family Chitinophagaceae; genus Polluticoccus. The sequence goes on from CBFGNI010000282.1 coordinate 1,762, forward strand.
GTATTCACACCGGATTTAGGAGGTACTTGTAAAGTAAGGGATACTGTTGAATTTAAAGTTGATCCGGACAATTCGCTACAGATTTTCCCGGGTGATGCCCAAAACAATTTTGTATTGTGTCGCCCCGATTATTTGCAATTAGACGCTGTATTCGGCGGAAAGAGCCCGCTTACAAATCCTTTTGGTGAACCGGGAAGAGGTTGCGGTATAGTGGATCCAATCCTTGATAAAAAGAAAGCAGATAGTGTATTAATATATGGTTCTTTCGCTTTTGTAACTAATTCAAAGTATGATACACTAGGTAACAATTCATTTGGTTTCCCAACGATGGTACGTACTCAAAAACAACAATTTTTGCTGAACCGGACAGAAATGGCTCGCTATGGTTTTGTGCCATCTACCATTACCGACCTTGCATTCTTCGAATCGCGGAATACAGCTCGTGATCATGAATATAGCAATTTCTCTATTTCTATAAAATGTACCGATAAAACGGTATTAAATAAAAATGATGGTTTTGAAACGGGTATGCAAGTAGTATACCTGGCAGCCACTCCTTTGACATTCCCCGAAGGATGGAATAAGTTCAAATTAGATAAGCCATACAATTGGGATAGTACTAAAAATCTGATAATTGAATTTTGCTATAATAACAACGCTACCGTTGAAGTTTGCGATCCTAACAATGGACCGGATACTAATGTTATCAGGTATGTACCTACAGAATATGTTGCGGGTCTTTCTTATTATCCTCAGAAAAACGATGTGAATAATAACAGGATACCTGACCCTGACGCATTAGATGTATGTCCTACTACTACCAATGCTGAAATTTCGGAGAAATTTAGCCGTCCTTTAGTAAGGTTATTTTATAATGAAGCTCCTAGCATTTTAGAAGATGCGCAAGCAAGTGGATCGGCCGATGCGCCGCCGTTCCATTGGTCGCCTGGCCAATTCCTATCAGACTCAACTATACAACAGCCGCTTGCATATATACAAAAGAGTACATCTTATGTAGTAAGCACTAAGGCACGAAATGGTTGTATTTTATACGATACCATAAAGATCTACGTACCTGAGCATGACTATAAGCTGACAGGTGATACTACGGTATGTTTTGGTGAACAAGCCTTACAGAGTGTAAATCAGGGTTTTGCGTTTACATGGCATGAGTACAAGGATGGTAAATTCCTGGATGCGAGCAACAGTGTGAACTGCGTGCAGTGTAAAGATGTAATATTGACACCTAAGGCAACTACAACATATAAAGTAGTAGTGTACGATAGTGTATGGTGCCAGGATACAGTAACTGCAACAGTAACGGTACTTCCACTGCCTGATGTACATATCCTGACCAATGATACGGTAATAAAATATGGCCAGAGCATACAAT
>CBFGNI010000283.1:0-3118 GCA_965650105.1 uncultured bacterium
GATTATGCTAGCATACAAACCCCAACATTGATAATGCTGGGCGATAAAGATAAAATGGTGGGCCTGGAAGAAACCGTAGCAGTTTATAAGAAGCTACCTGTTGCCGAAATGGCGATGCTGCCTGCTACACAACACCCTATAGAACAAGCTAACCTACCTGTATTGACTTATTTTATCAACTATTTTCTGAAATAGTTTTTTTATGACTGTAACCAGATTGTTAGTCATATTATTAATATGTGGAGTTTTATATGGAGGAATATACTTTGGAGGTATGCTTCTTCTGGGAAACTCATTAACGAAAGGTGAAAGGTTATCTGATGCTGAGCGGAAGATGGTAGAACGATTGGAAAATAAGTATAATTGCGATGTTAGGATAAGGCATGATTCCAAAGCTATAGATCCTGAAACTGAAGATAGTACCATTTATGTATTCATTGATTGGATAGCGAAAGGGAAGGAACTAAAAGACAGTACGCACAATGTTGCTATACAACCTGATAGCAGTATAATCCAGTTTTCCACAAGTATTGCAAAGGAGCTATTGAATATTGTGCCTCATAAAACGTATTACAGAAGCATAAGTGTATTGCTTCAGGATATCTATACATATAATGGCACTATTGAAGGAATATACCGCGATGTTAGATTGAAACATACACTTATAGATGGAGAAATGTACCTGGTTGGTTTTGATAAACGAGAACATAGTCATTAGTCAGTGAGTAGAGTAGGCTCAGATACCAGTTTTGCCTTTATATGTTTCAGGTTGGCCACAATGATAATGCTGATAATGACCAGCAGGAACCAGGAGGTCAATTTGCCTAAGCCTACCAAACGCCAGTGGTGCTTTTGATTGGGATACTGCCAGGCACCAAAAAAGGTAGATACATTCTCAGCTATCCAGATAAAAAAACCTATCAGCAAAAAAGATGTGATGATATTCATCTTATACAGCTTTTCATTTACATAAAAAGTAACATAAGAGCGCCTGAAGAAGATAAACAACGATGCGATGATATACCAACGCAGATCGATAAAATAGTGATGCACAAAGAAATTGAGATAGATAACTGCAGCTATACTGAAAGTAATGTATTTGGGCGGCCAGTTGTGAAAACTGAGGTTGAAGCGCCGCCATGCCTGGCAAATATAGCTGGCGACACTTGCGTACATAAAGCCGCTATATAAAGGTACACCGCCAATTTTGGTGTAGGCAAATTCAGGATATGCCCAGGAGCCATGATTCACTTTAAACAGTTCCAGCATCAGGCCGATGATATGGAACAGCGAAATGACCTTTACCTCATCAATAGTTTCCAGCTTGAAATAAACCATTAAAACCTGCGCCGCAATACAGATTATCAATATCACATCGTACCGGTAAGGTACATGCAGCCATTTAGTTAGGGCCAGCGATGCAAATATGATAACTGGGAACACACAACATAAAGCTTGCTTATAGCCAAACGTAAGCAACTGGCGCAGGAAATGGATCATATAAAGACGGGCTTGCAGGTTGGATAGCAAAATATATTCCGCATTTGTTTTTTATGGCCGATTAACACAAGTTTAACGGCATTTTGCAGCCCAAAGGTTTTTGTTTGGCGGCTTCTAATCTTGAGGGGTTTCCATTACCTTTGGCAACAATATTTGTAGCGTTTTCATGAAAAAAAATATAGCCTTATTGGCGGGCGGGTATTCCGGAGAGTATGTAATATCTATACAAACAGCGGAAACAATAGAAAAGAACCTGGACAAGGAACTTTATAATATTTATAAAATAATAATAACCCGCGAAGGCTGGTGGTATGAAACTGCAGAAGGAAGAATAAATGTTGACAAAAATGATTTTTCGCTTACAATAGGAGGTGAAAAGATAAAGTTTGATGCTGCTTTTATAGCCATACACGGCACGCCGGGGGAAGACGGCAGAATACAGGGATACCTGGATATGCTGGAAGTACCGTATAATACCTGTAACGCAATTGTATCGGCACTTACCTTCAACAAGAGCTACTGCAATAAAGTAGTGAAGGATATGAACCTGGTAAACATATCCAACTCGGCACACCTGATATATGGCGAGCCGTATTCGGTAGGCGCTATACTGGAGCAACTGAAGCTGCCTATGTTCGTAAAGCCCAACGAAAGCGGATCGAGCCTGGGGGTGAGCAAAGTAAAATCGGTGGAAGATCTTTTGCCGGCTATACTGAAAGCTTTTAAAGAAGATAAGCAGGTACTGGTGGAAGAATTTATTGAGGGGAGGGAGCTGACCATAGGCGTATATAAAGTAAACGGGAAACTACACACCCTGCCTGCTACCGAGATAGTGAGCAAAAACGAGTTTTTCGACTACGAAGCAAAATATACACCTGGTGTAACCAGCGAAATAACACCGGCACCTATAAAGGACAGCATCAGGGAGCAATTGGAAACAAAGGCATCGAACATATACAGGTATTTGAACTGCAGGGGTATAGTGCGTATGGATTTTATACTGCAAAAGGGAACGGATAAACTATACTTCCTTGAGGTGAATACCATGCCGGGGCAAAGCGAAAACAGTATTGTACCGCAACAAGTACACGCTGCGGGTATCAGCCTGAAAGATTTTTATGGCTCGCTGATAGAAGATACGTTGAACCAGCAAACTGCCTAATTTTAGTATTGTACGTTTTTAAGAGATATGCGCAAAAGATCGTTCGCTTTTAACCTGATAATTGTATTGGCCCTATGTGCGGGGCTATATATACTGTTTTTTGCCGGCCTTGGTGTGATAACCAGGCACGGCAGTGAAGCCAGGGTGCCCGGTGTTACAGGTAAAACTATAGGCCAGGCTGCACAGCAACTGGAAACCATGGGTTTTGAAGTAGATGTAGATTCGGCCTACGACCCCAAGCACAAACCGTTTGTGGTCTTATCGCAAATACCCGATTTCAATTCGGTAGTAAAAAGAGGACGTACCATTTTTCTTACCATCAACAAAACACAGGCGCCAAGCATACCCATGCCCAACCTGCTGAACCTATCGTTCAGAAGTGCGGAGATGATCCTGAAAAGTAATAAACTGGTTTTGGGAGACACTACCTATAAACCTGATATAGCTAAAGGCGCC
>CBFGNI010000284.1:0-3116 GCA_965650105.1 uncultured bacterium
AACCTTAAAAGAGCAGTTGCTACAACTAATATGCTCTCTATCGGGTGGACATTGCGCTCTTTTGATACCAAAATAACCGACCCTGATAAATTACTGAAACACATATTTAACAAACTAAAGGGAGGAGATATAATATTACTGCATGACTCTATGGCAGTAACAACAAAAATTTTAACGCCCCTAATACAGCAGGCAAAACAAATGGGCTATACCTTTGTGCCCGTAAATGAACTACTTGAAATTGAGCCATATAAAAAGCCTTAACCTTTTTGCACTATTGCTGTTGATAAATATACTACCGGCATTAGCGCAGCCGGCCGGATTCAATACAGTTAAAAATACCTATGCACTGAAAGAAGCATTGTCAAAATCGAATACAACGGTTCAAACAGTAAGCAGTGATTTTACACAGGTAAAGAACATGGCCCTGCTGAAAGAGAAAATAAAATCAAAAGGCAAGTTCTATTTCAAGAAGGATGATAAAGTACGTATTGAATATACTCAGCCTTACAGCTACCTGATGATAATGAATGGCAGCCAGATGCTGATAAAAGACGAGCAAAAAACCAGCAAAATAAATACAGGTAATAGCAAAATGATGCAGTCGGTGAACAGGGTAATGATAGACTGTATGCGCGGCACTATGTTTCAAAACCCGGATTTTAAAGTTACAGCCTTAGAAAACACTACAACTTACTTGATGCAATTATCTCCTATTAGCGCAGCCATAAAAAAAATGTTCAGCGATATAGAAGTATATCTTGATAAAAAAACGCTGAATGTAACCCAATTGGTGATGACCGAGCAAGGTGGGGACAATACTACTATGGTTTTTACCAATACACGACATAATGCCATCCTCAATGACCAGATTTTTAAGGTTAAGTAGTATAATCACTGTCATTTTTGTTACATCGTGTGGCAATCCTTATAAAAACCTACAGCTTACCACTAACAATACTTCCGCAAGCCAATATAAACCGGTTTTTGAACGTGCATTATACCGATGTACGGTAAACGGAAGGTTTTTATTTAAAAGCTATCACATTAGTGGCTTATTGATATTCAAGAAGTTAGAGAATGGCACGGTACGTGCTATATATCAAAATGAAATGGGTCTTACTTTCTTCGATTTCGAATGGAGTAAAAATGATTCTTTTCAGCTAAACAGGATAATAGCACAATTAAACAAGCCGGCGCTCATTAAAACATTAAGAAAGGATATGGAGCTCCTGCTGATGAAAAACCTGAACTGGCAAAAAGAAATAATGTTTGTGAATAGGGGTAAAGAGCAGCTTTATCGTCTTAATACAGGAGACAATGCAACTGTTTACTATATAACCAGGAATGAAGAACTTATAAGGATAGAAAACGCTGGGAAGAAAAGTAAGATAATAACCATTAATATATCGGGTAAAGACAACAAGATGTCGATGCCTGAGAAAATACTGATAGATCACCATAAAGCTAATTTCACCATCCAACTTGATAAAATAGAGCAAGATGTTAATGAATGATTTTTATAAAATAGAGTATATACAAAGAGACCCCAATAGCGTTTCCTGCAAGGTTTCTTTCAATATGCAGCACGATATTTTTAAAGGCCACTTCCCAGCCCAGCCCGTGGTACCGGGCGTATGCATGATGGAAATGGTAAAAGAACTGTTAGAACAACAAACGGACGAGCCTTTATGGCTTCGCGATGCCGGTAATGTAAAGTTCCTGCAATTGATAACGCCCGATATCAGCCCGATTATAAATATATCGTGGGAGAAGAATAAACAAGGCTATGACGTGAATGCTTCTTTTAAAAACGATGTATCAGACCTATTTAAGCTATCAGGTAAATTTGAAGCAAGCTACCACCACTAAAAATAATAAAAGCCTCCATTCAGGAGGCTTATTCTTTTATTAATTGATAGATGCTGTGTTACACCAGCTCTTTTAGCTTTTCTATTACCATATCTACCTCTTCTTTAGTGTTATGCCTTGAAAAAGAGAAGCGTATAGGCACCAGGTTTTGGCTTTGGCCATTATACAGTGCTTTAATAACATGGCTTACCGAACTGGCCCCGCTGCTGCAGGCACTACCGCCACTTACACATATACCAGCCATATCAAGGTTGAAAAGTAACATATCTGACTTATCGTTGCGCGGAAAAGCAACATTTAAAACCGTATACAAACAGCTACCCTCACTATCTCCGTTCAGCAATGTTGAAGGGAAAGCCTGTTTTAGCTTCTCGGCCATGTAGTTTTTTAATTCCTTTATATGGTTGCTGTCTTGCTCATACCGCTCAGTCGCTAACTCAAGTGCTTTGGCAAAACCTACAATACCATACATATTCTCAGTACCTGCACGCATATTACGTTCTTGCGAGCCACCGGAAAGTAAAGGGTTGATACGGATATTTTCGTTTACGTATAGCATACCTACACCCTTAGGGCCATGAAACTTATGACCTGCGGCACTTACAAACTGTACATTAATTGCTTTAAGATCGATAGGGTAGTGACCTATTGTTTGCACCATATCGCTATGGAAAACCGCATCGTATTTTGCAGCAAGTTCGCCAACAGCTTTTACCTTTAGCAGGTTACCAATTTCATTGTTGGCATGCATCAGGGTTATCAACGTTTTTTCTTTGCTTGCTGCCAGTAGTTCTTCAAGATGGTTTAGGTCAACATGCCCCTTGCTATCAAGTTTTACAAAACTAACCCTGGCCAACCCAAACTTTTCCATGTTCTCAACAGTATGAAGAGTAGCATGATGCTCTATTGGAGAAGTAATAATGTGTTTGCAACCAAGATCGCGTACAGAGGCATTTATTGCTGTATTGCTACTTTCTGTGCCACCTGAAGTAAAAAATATTTCACCAGGAGTACAATTCAATATGCGGGCTACCGTTTTGCGCGCCGATTCAATGGCCATTTTTGTTTCACGACCATAAGAATAGATGGACGACGGGTTGCCAAACTTTTCAGTTAAATAAGGCATCATAGCCTCAAGAACATCAGGGTCTAGCGAGGTTGTAGCTGCATTATCGAAATATATGCGACGCATGGCAAGAATATTAATTTAAGAAAGTGCAAAGTTACTTAAAATAACCATTTTA
>CBFGNI010000285.1:0-3098 GCA_965650105.1 uncultured bacterium
AGCATTCTTTCTTCATAATACTGTTCATCTACACGTTCACAATAACCACCTGCGTCTATTACAGCTTGTTTGATACCAAGTTTATAAACATCGTCAAAATCAGAGTTGAAAGGCATTAAAACGAACACAAAGGGTTTTGACATAAAAAAATATTAATGTTGCCATTCAAAATAATCAGAAGGGAAATCTCCTGTAATATCGATTTCCTTAATAGGATTAAAAAAATCTTTAGGTATATTTTGTACCAATTTATATCTGATTATTAAATCTTTGTCCCACCAAGGTTTGCCCATATCAGTTAAAGAATTTAAATATAATAATGCTTGCTCATGAGTTGACAATTGGGCTCTTATTGTTTTTACGAAATCATACTTATCAATATCCAAAATTTTCTCATCAACATAACATATTGTTTGATATAAGTGTCTGTAATAATGCCCTAACCTAGATTGATGTCCTTCGAATGGCGTAAATCGAAATCTTTTATCAGATTGCACTTTACGCTTGAATTTTTTATCATTAAAAGTTTCATTAATGGTTTCTGCAAACTCCTTAGATTGTCCATTAGATAATAGTGCTGCTTTTAATATCCTAGAAGAGTTTGGGCCAACTCCAAAAAACAATATTACATATGATAGTTTCATGAAATCCTTTTGCGATAATTTAATATTATGCAATTCAGCTAAAACAATAATCTTTTCATGAATTGAACGAAATTCGCGAATAAGAATAACAAATATTTTTCTGCCAAAGTCTCTACCTATGCCCACTTCGGATACATTATCACGATGAAGTTGAATAAGTTGAAAGTATTTGTTTTCAAAACTTTCAATTTTCCCAGACGCTACTTGATTCTCGAATGTTACATATAAAAAAGCTACACTGATTACAGCAAATAAGGTTCCTATATAACCACCTACAAAATCACCAAGTTGACCAATTGTTGCTGCAGTCCAGTCTAAACTATTTCTATATTGCTTAAATAAAAAAATTAGATTCATTAGAATTAGACCTATTACTACTGTAAGCAGTAGCCATTTGTTTCGTTTTATGAATGTTGGCCTAATATACTTTTCATAAACATGTGTTTTAATTATTGATTTCATATGCCTATTTATCATATAAAATATTATCAACAATAATATACTAAAAACTATAGCAATAATCATATCTAAATGTACCCTCCGATAGAAAACTATACAAGCGTGTTTTAACGGTGGCACTTGTTATTAACTCGTTAACGAATATTTATTTATTCACAGAATTAACGTATATTTGCTATAATAAATAGCTCCGCTATTTAAGCTCTTTGAGGTATTGATATGGCAACCATATCGTTTTCAGGCAACTATAAATAAAACCTATTGGCATAAACATTTCATTAAGAGGTTTTGGCATGTATTTTTCTTATTAGCTAGCGGCAGGCGGTTAGTTAAAGACATTGGGTGCATGGCCGTACCGGGATGGAGATAACTACTGCCTGCTTTTTTATGCCCGGCTGGGGTTGGTACAGTATTATTGCGTAGCGGCGGGGAGGTAGCCCACAACCCCGCCCGGTGGGCCATAACCGGCTGCTGGCAGGCTGCCTCCCTATCTTTTCCCCGCCCTCCGGTGGAACATACGAAACACCCACCCCCAAAACCGGAACATTTTGGAACATTTTTGTTGCGGCTTTGTTCAGGCGTCAATCAATAGCAATGCGGTTTTCAGCCATATTTGTTGCGAAACAGCGTTTTTCGCCCAAAGTGCAACAAAACACAACAATTCGCTCGCAATGACGGGGAAGAAACGGCTCTTATACTACTTGCAACGTTTTATCGGCGCCTTCCACAACGCAGTTGTGCAGCGTCGGCAGAAAATCAGGTACGCAATACGCATCGCCACAGCGCCCGGCCTCATCGATCCCGCGGAGCAATTGGATCGATGCTTCCTTTCTTTGCTTCTTTCTTTCGAAGTGAAAGAAAGAAGGGTAAAATGGGGATTGAAAGAGCAAAACTTCTTTCCAAATTTGCCTTTTTAATTTTTAATTTTGGCTTACAAGCAATGTCAGAGAATTATATAGTATCCGCCCGTAAATACCGCCCCCAAACCTTCGATACGGTTGTAGGGCAAGAGCACATAACCACCACGCTGAAGAATGCCATCCGCCACCAGCATTTGGCGCATGCATACCTGTTTTGCGGTCCGCGTGGGGTGGGTAAAACCACCTGTGCCCGTATATTGGCGCGTACCATCAACTGCGAGAGCCCTACCCCCGATATGGAGGCCTGCGGCGTATGCACCACCTGCCAGAGCTTTAAGGATAATACTTCCTTCAACGTATTTGAGCTGGATGCTGCCAGCAACAACTCTGTCGATGACATCCGCAACCTGATAGACCAGGTACGCTTTGCACCCCAGCAGGGCAAGTACAAGATATACATCATAGATGAGGTGCACATGCTCAGCGCAGCCGCCTTCAACGCATTCCTGAAGACGCTGGAAGAGCCGCCACCCTATGCCATCTTCATACTGGCCACTACCGAGAAGCATAAGATACTGCCTACCATCCTCAGCCGTTGCCAGATATTCGATTTCAAGCGTATCACTACGCACGATATAGTGGCTCACCTGCATAGCATAGCCACCAAAGAAGGCGTCATAGCTCAGGAAGCCGCCCTGCACGTCATAGCCCAGAAAAGCGAAGGCGCCATGCGCGATGCCCTGAGTATGCTCGACCGTATTGTGAGCTTTACCAATGGTATGCTCACCTACCAGAGCACAATGGAGCACCTCAACCTGCTCGATGCCGACTTTTACTTCAAACTAACCGACCACCTCCTGAGCCAGGATATCAGCGGCACGCTCCTCCTGCTCGACCAAACGCTGGAAAAAGGCTTTGAGGGCAATGTGATACTGGAAGGCCTCTCCGAACACATGCGCAACCTGCTGCTGTGTAAAGACCAGCGTATGGCCAGGCTCCTCGATGTGCCTAACGACCATAAGCCTATCTATTACGAAAAGGCTAACCAGGCGCCGCCGTCGTTCATTCTGTCTGCCCTCAACGCAGTCAACGAAAGCGAGCTGAACTATAAGAACGCCAATAACAAGCGGCTGCA
>CBFGNI010000286.1:0-3067 GCA_965650105.1 uncultured bacterium
ATGATGTAACTACTATTGAATTGCAGGCGGTATCGGGTGTAGCACTGGCAGCAGTTGGTCTTTGGTATGATGACTATCCTGGTACGGGTAGTCCTGTAACACCAAACTTGTTGAGCGTTTTAGGTTTTAATGCAGGTGTTACGCATAACGATACTACGTTCAGGGCATGTTTCCCTTACCTGCAAAACCCTTGGAGTGGTTTCAGGGGCTCGCAATATGAAGGTCCTAATGCAGTAGCGCAAATTGGTTATTCAGCGCCTGTAGCTATCATGACTGCTTATCCTAATCCATTCAATGGTGATATTACTTTCAGATACCGTATGAGCATGAGTGGTGATGTACGTATTCAAATTGTAGATGTAACGGGTAAAACTGTTATGGTCATCAACCAACCGGCTAAACAAGCTGGTGAATACAATACACTATGGAATGGCAAAAACCTGCCTGCAGGTAATTATTTTGCACAGCTATCGGTAAACAGTAAACAATTGAATACTGTTAAGTTGGTTAAAATTGATCAATAAATTCTCATAGTAATTGGTGGTTTGAAATTGGGGAGCATATTTTGCTCCCCAATTTTTTTAATCCGTACAGCGCAATGTATCGTACATTGTATTATACACACAATCATCCACACTAAAAATTAGTCTTATGCGTTTTGCATGCTTTATTCGTAACCTAATACCTGTTTTTGCTATTGCATTGTTTTGTGCGGGCCCTATCTTATTATCTTCTTGCAGCAACATTGGCAATAATGAAGAAGAAACAGCGTTGAACGACACATCAGGCATACCAGCACTGCTGGAGCGTAAGGGTAATCTTGCTAATGCAGCCGAATGGCAAAAGACAAAGGATAAAGTTGCTGAACTAAAAGGACGTATTAGCCAGAACCCGCAGGATACGAAGCCCAGGTTGCAGCTGGCGGTTATCTATATGTCGGAGGCAAGGGTGACTGGTAATCCATACTACTACCAGGCAACTATTAAAATACTGGACGGTGTGCTTTCTATTGACCCGAATAATTTTGAAGCATATACTTACAAAGCATCGGTAGCTATGTCGCTGCACAGGTTTGAAGACGCAAAGCAACTGGCTGAAAAAGCAAAAACATTGAACCCAAACAATGCTTATGTATATGGTGTGCTTTTAGATGCAGATGTAGAATTAGGCAATTACCAGGAGGCCATTGCTATGTCTGACACCATGCAAACATTGAAGCCATCATTAGAATCGTATTCAAGGGCATCTTACTTGCGCGAGATTTTTGGCGATTATAAAGGTGCAATAGAAGCAATGACCTTAGCTATGCAGGCAGGCGGCTCCGGTTCTGAAAGCGGTGAATGGGCACGTGTAACATTAGGTGATCTTTACCTGAACACGGGTAATTTGGATACAGCAGAAATGCTGTACAGAAGCTCACTAAACCTGCGTCCCGATTATACAAATGCAGAAATGGGTTTAGCTAAAGTAGAGAAAGCACGTAAGAATTATGATAGCGCAATCAAACATACTGAAAATGCGATACGTACTATTAGCGAAGCACCGTACGTTGCTTTCCTTGGCGACTTATATGAATTGAAAGGTGATAGCAAGAAGGCAGAGGAGATAAGAAGCGACGTAGTGAACCTTTTAGAAGATGGTGAGAAGAACCAATTGAAAGGAAGTGTAATGCCACATAATGGCAACAGGGAATTGTCGCAGGCCTACCTTGCCAAGAAAGATCTTGATAAAGCATTGCAATACGCACAAAATGACCTGAAGCTTCGACCCAACAATATTGATGCGAATGAATTGGTAGCCTGGATCTATTACCTGAAAGGCGACTACACCAACGCTAAAGCACATGCTGATAAAATGCTGGCTACAAATACCCAGAATGCAAATACGCTTTATAAAGCGGGTCTTATTTACAAAAATGCAGGCGATGCTACTAAAGGCGCTGCTATGATGCAGAAAGCACAAAGTGTGAATAAGTATATAGATCCTAAAGTATTGTTGGCAGCAAAATAAAACCTGTTGATGAAAAAATGGTTACTGCTTTTACTGTTTATAGTTATCTGTGTATCTGCCGATGCACACGTAATAAATTATGAACTGGACAGGATAAGCAAGGGCGAGGTTTTCTGGAAGTATATGCTGATAGGGTATGAGCATATCATACCCTTGGGTTTCGACCATATACTTTTCATACTATGCGTATTTTTCCTCAATACGAATATTAAGCAGATCATACTACAGGCCTCAATGTTTACACTGGCGCACTCTATAACATTAGGGTTAGCCATGTACGGCCTTATCAATCCGCCTGCTAATATTATTGAACCGCTTATTGCAATTTCTATAGTCTTTCTTGCTATTGAAAACATATACTCAACCAAAGTAAAGCCATGGCGCATGGTCATGGTTTTCTTATTTGGACTAGTACATGGCATGGGCTTTGCTGGTGCACTTTCGGGTTTAGGTATGCCGCAATATGCATTTGCTACGGCGCTTATCAGTTTTAATGTAGGTGTAGAGCTAGGCCAGATAACTATTATATTGGCTATGTATTTCCTGGTAGCAAAAATGTTTTCGCACAAAGTTTGGTACCGCAAAAACATAGTTATACCATCTTCTATTATTATTGCGCTTGTGGCTTCCTACTGGACTATTGAGCGGATATTCTTCGCTTAAATAAGCATTGCAATTTCTTTCACATTTGGCAAACTGGTATGCAATGTACGTCGTACATAATGCTACACATATGCGCATATGAAAGCAATCTTTACGCGACTTACCTTTCTGCTTACTTTACTTATTGTTACTTCAATAACCGCACTGGCCCATAACGGCAGTGTAAAAGGTATTGTGAAAGGTGATGGCAACAAGCCCGTAGAAGGCGCCAGCATTTTTATTAAAGAAATAAACGTAAGCGCTGTAACCGATGTTTTTGGTGTTTATTTCCTAAAAGGCATACCTGAAGGGAAGTACAATATTACTATAACGCACGTAGGCTTTGAAACTTACCAGGACAATATAACGATAGAAGAAGGTGTAACTACCGATATCGTTACTGTGCTCAATCCAT
>CBFGNI010000287.1:0-3060 GCA_965650105.1 uncultured bacterium
GGAGGAAGTGGCGTTTTTCTTCTTGTGTGAGGGCGGTGAGGGTGTTTTCTGTGGTGTTCATGATAGGTGTTTATAAATAGCAAAAATACTATAAATAAACTAAATAATCAATAAAAATATTGCTAATGCCATTTCATTTGTTTACGTATCTCGGTGGCTAGTTGGGGGCTGTAGGTTGGGGTGATGCTTGTTTCGGTGAAGGTTTGTGATTGGGTGTACCAGGCGAGGTTGTATTTGACGGTGATATATGCTTTGGCGCGGTCGTCATCGGTGAAGTTCTTGAAGGCTACGTTGTCTTCTTCCAGGGTTCTTATGGAAGTATTGAGGTGCAGGCTGGCGTGTGGCGCAAGTACGAAGCAGGGGCGGCCAGCTATGGTTTTTACAGGTGCTTTTTTATTAGCTGTTTCAACAATGGCGTAACATTCCAGTATTTCGGGGATGGTGTTGCTGCTGCGTGTATCGATATAAGGATAAGTATTGAGCAAGCGGGTGTGCACACTATCAACTATGATGATGTTGTCCCTCTGGTGTTGCAGACCTGCACCTTCCGGGCTGCTGTATGCGAATGTGGCTTTTTCGGTTTTGAGTCTGACGAGGTAGAGGGTATCGGGGGTGTTATTGATGTAGGTGTTTTGCAGTAGTATGAGGTGATCGTAATGCTTGCAGGTGGTAGCGCCATCTATAGAGATACTGACAGGTGCAGACTGGGCTAATGCTTGAGTGCAGATTAACATCAGTATATATAAGAAGTACCTCATAGTACTAAGATAATTGTAAAAATATTTTTGAACGCGGTTTTATGACTGCCATAGGGTTGTCAGTGGGTGGCGGTTCCTTTGTATCAAGAAATCGAACAACCAATTTTAAACTGATAATTATGAACCAAGACGCACAAACAGCAGCGCCGGTATTTATTACGCCAGAGGCGTTGATCTATCTTTGGAACGGGCATCGCGGCCTTACCCGCAGGGTAATAGATGCTTTCCCGGAAGATAAATTATTCAACTACTCTATAGGCGGCATGCGCAGTTTTGCCGATTTGACAAGAGAGATGATGGCATTGGCAGCAAACGGCGTAGAAGGTATGCTGACTGGCGACTGGAAAGGTATAGAAGAGCTGGACTACCATAATGGTGATGCAAAAGCAACTACGAAAGAAGCTTTGCTGCAACAATGGGATGAATCAACCGCACGACTGAATGCAGCATGGCCCCAATTGCCTATTGAGCGCTTTAGCGAAATGGTGAACGGATTTGGCCAATACAATATGCCGGGTTTTGGTTTTATCAGCTACCTGATAGATAATGAGAACCACCACCGTGGCCAGGGATATGTTTACCTGCGTTCTTTAGGAATTGAACCACCACCATTCTGGGACAGGTTTTAATTTTTACTAATAATAAAGGGAGCAATTATTGCTCCCTTTATTATTGATAGGTATACGGTGCTATTCCTTTATGAGTTTTTCAACTGTTGTTTTCCCGTTGTTTGTTATCTGTACCATATAGATACCAGCTGGCAATTGTGCGATATTGATGTTTTCTGTTTCTTTTGTTTGCAGCATTAGCTGGCCTGTGAGGGAAAGCACTTTTACAGTAGCACCGCTACTCTTTACACTAAATGTATTGGTAGCAGGGTTGGGATAAATTAACTCATCATTCATTACCTGTTTTATTTCTTCTGTAGTTAGTGCACAACCTGCTGCGTTAAGTGCTGCTTCCAGTATCTCATCGCGTTTATGGCGTATGCCATCTTGTGTAAGCTGTACCAATACATCGCCGGGCTTACGTGGGCCAACTCCTATACGTTGTGTACTATCTCCATTGGGATAGTACACCCCTAACGAGGTGAAACAAAATCTTGCACCTTTAAATATATTTGGTGCAAAGGTAATATTGCCATCTGCTCCCGCAGTTTGCGTACCCACAGTAATGACATTTGGCAACTGTTGCAGGTGCATTGCTGTAAACTCGGCATAACTCTGATTTGTTTCGTATGTAAGTAATATTACTTTGCCGGTATATGGATCATTATTTTCTTCCCCTATAGTAGCATAGGCTTTTTTATAAGTACCGGGATATTTCACATCAGCTACAGTAAACATAGCCACGGTCGTTTTATTGGGGTACATAAGGGCGCATAACTTCTGGAGGTTTTCAAATTCTACATAGCTACGTATATCTATGATCAAAGTAGATGATGAACTTACATTATAATAGTAATCTTCTAACTGATCAATTTTTATGTTGGATGGATTAATGTATGCAATACCACAAGGGAAGTAACCAATTTTAGCTCTTGCTTTCATGCTATCGTTTGCATAAAACATTTCATAAGTATTGGGTCCGTAAATCCTGTTTGTATTGCAGATGTCACTTACGCCGTTACTATCCTTATATGTTATGCTGCATGGTTCCTTTTTACCTGTTATCATATAACTTCTTACAAACCTGCGAAATACAGTTTCGTTTCCCGCTGAAATATAATTGCGTAAACTATCTTCCCATTGTGTAGTGGTTAATCCATTGATGTGGGTTATTTCATCTCCTCTATTTATTGTTAGGAAGGGAGCAACAGCTATATATTTGCCTGATGCATAGCGAATAGAGAATTTTGGTGAATTAGTACCATTAAGCCAAGTGATATTTGGATTACTTATTTCAACATGTGCGTCATTTAGCTCTTTATTCAGCTTTACTAATGCAGCTTTAAACTGATACTCATTTGTGGCATCAGACACTAAAGGTGCAATGTTATAAAAAGAAGTATTCCATGGCTTATCGAGAACGTATTTGTATGGATTAAAGTAGTTGAGAATATTCCAGTATTTAAAGTAGATCATCAGACGCTTTTCTTCGGATGGGAATTGTACAGTTATATCTTCCACATAATTTGTATCGGCAGGAAAAATAAGCCAGCCATTATTGGCGGGGTCTGAGTAATCATTATCCGCGATCCAACATATATCATGCGGTACAAAATTAGCTTTGATATTATTGAGCACAGCGCTTACATCGCTGCGCAGTAAGACATCGTTTGTCCAGCCCCAGTCGCGGTTGC
>CBFGNI010000288.1:0-3025 GCA_965650105.1 uncultured bacterium
TGCCCGAAGCGCCGGACGATGAAACGTATAAAGCTGAAATGTTGCAAACACTTACACAAATGAAACAAGAAGGAATTGAAGGCGCTGCATTTGGAGATATTTTTCTAGAAGACCTGAGAACGTACCGTGAGCAGCAATTGAGTATTGCTGACATACAGGCAGCATTCCCGCTATGGAAGAAAGACACTAAAGAACTGGTAGGTATGCTTGAAGACACAGGTATTGAAGCGATGATAGTATGCGTGAACCAGAAATTTTTAGGTAAAGAAATGCTGGGAAGAAAAATAGACAGAAACCTTTTGAATGAACTGCCTGCAAATGTGGATCCCTGTGGTGAGTATGGGGAGTTCCACACTTTTGTATATAATGCACCTTACTTTAAAAATACTATTCCCATTATAAAAGGCGATGTAGTACATAAAGAATATCAGCAGACAACTAATGATAAGGACAAGTGGGATACCGGCTTTTATTTTTTAGATCTGCACCTGTAACAAATTCAGTACATTCATTATTATGAAGACCATTACAGCCACTATTGGCATCGATACATATATTACAGTAATAACATCCGACCATCACACACTTTTTATAGACGAACCCATATCGGACGGCGGCGAAAATAAGGGCATGACACCTGAAGAAATACTGGCCGCATCCCTAGGCTCGTGTACTTGTATCACACTACGCATGTATGCCAACAGGAAAGGTTGGAGGCTGCGAACAATAGAAACTACAGTTACCATCGACAGGGATAAAGAAGCTAAAAAAACCACCATGACCCGGAAAATAAAACTGGAGGGCGAACTGGACCAGGAACAGACAGAACGTTTATTATACATGGCCAATAAATGCCCTATACACGAAATACTGACTAACCCTATTGCAGTTGAAACAACCTTAGCATAGTAATAGTTATTTCTGAAATTTTTACTTTTTCATTACTACTTGTGGCACTGCATTTGTTTGTGTAAATTAGGATATAATACTTTAGGTTATGGTATTAAGTGACACATGGTTCATAGAAGGTTATATAGATTTTGAATTGCAGAAATACCGCTTGCTGGCTTACCTTAAAGAGGTAAACCAATACTTCAACGAAAGCAAACTATACCCGCAGCTTTCCGATATCGTTTTTCATTACAACAACCTGGTAAGTTTTCGCGACAACAAGAAACTAATGGAAAATAGTTTCCCCAAACAGCTTGACCATATAAAGCTACAGGAACTGGAACTTGTGTATAAAAAAATGATAGACGATGATGACCTGATGCAGGAGCTGCAACAAATTGTTGATTTTGGCGTGGGCCAAATGAAAGGCACGATAAGCAATGGCGCAGAACTATACGACCTTATAGAAAAACAGATGCGCATAGAACCCGTGGGCATTATGCCCCTTTATAAAAACGAAGGCTATATGCTGTTGCGGTATGGTAAATATACAGAAGTGCGTGCCTATGCTTATACTATTACTTTGTTCGAACACCAGTCCGCACGCTTTAGAGGTCTGCATGTTCAGTACATCGATAGCTGGAACAAAACCACTGCTAATACTTACGAACAAATAAAGCGAGATATAGTACGCCTGAACCGCGATTTACCTACACCGGCTGTGTATAGCGTAGAGTCGCCATTAGCATTACCGCTTAACGAAACACTGTTGCCGGTTGCTAAACGCATGCTGGTACAGCATATTGGCATTGCTTAAACAGCAATGTTTTCATCGTCATATTCATTATGCTCTTTTGCCAGCTCTACCTGCTTCCGCGTAGGTAATAATATCAGCCTTAGTGTTGTATCGTTGGTGAAATAGCTGATTGCCCAGTTAATAAAAATGATCAGCCTGTTCTTTACACTTACTATCAGCATCAGGTGCAGGAACATCCATACCAGCCATGCAAACACACCCTGAAAGCTAATGAATGGCAGATCGACCACTGCTTTACGTTTACCAACAGTGGCCATAGTGCCCGGATTTTTGTAGGTAAACTTCTTGAGGTTTTTGCCATTCAGCAATTGCCTCATATTATGCGCCAGGTTCTTGGCCTGGTTTATGGCTACATTGGCCAGTTGCGCATGGCCTTTAGGCCATTCAGGTGTTTCCATATAGGCTATATCGCCCAGCGCATACACGTTATTAAGG
The DNA here is from genome assembly GCA_965650105.1 of uncultured bacterium. Taxonomy (GTDB): domain Bacteria; phylum Bacteroidota; class Bacteroidia; order Chitinophagales; family Chitinophagaceae; genus Polluticoccus. Next base: position 2,144 of record CBFGNI010000288.1, read on the forward strand.
CCAGTTACTTTATGGTACTCATCCACTTTTATCCGGTTGCCTCTTACTAATAACTCTTTATCGATGCCTGCGGGCACATTGCCCGTCACGCCTGCGGCCCATATCAGGTTGCGCGATTGTATGATACGGCCATCTTTCAGTTTTACCTGCCTGCCATCGTAATCTTCCACTATGGTATTTAACCACACTTGCACGCCCATGCGTTCAAGGTACTGCTGCGATTTTTCCTGCGAGGGTTTACTCATAGCCGCCAGTGTTGCGGGGCCACCTTCCAGCAGGTGGATATTCAGCTTGCTGAAATCCATATCGGGATAGTCGCGCGGTAAAACATTTTTTTTCATCTCGGCAAGCGAGCCTGCCAGTTCAACACCTGTAGGGCCACCTCCCACTATCACTATATTCATTATCTCTTCAAGGTTGCTGGTAGGGTCCAGCGCGTCTTCAAAGTTCAGCAGTATGCGGTTGCGCAAGGTTATTGCTTCCGGCGTCGATTTCATCGGGTAAGCATATTTTTCAATATTCTTATTCCCAAAGAAATTACTGGTGCATCCTGTAGCTATTACCAGGTAGTCATAACTGAATTGTTCATTTTCAGTTATCACCAAGTTATTAGCGGTATCTACCTTTTCTATCTTCTCCACACGTACGTGTACATTTTGTTTGCGTTGAAAAACTTTACGCAGGGGGAAAGATATAGAGCTAGGTTCTAAACGTGCTGTAGCCACCTGGTAAAATAATGGCTGAAACTGGTGGAAATTATATTGGTCGAGGATTGTTATATCGTACTCACTGTTCTTTATTCTGCGGGCCAGTTGAAGGCCGGCAAAACCCGCGCCTAAGATCACTACTTTTTTCTTATTAGTCATAAGTCATCATCTTTTG
>CBFGNI010000289.1:0-2977 GCA_965650105.1 uncultured bacterium
TCGTTAGCCGGTTGCGATGGAACGGTCTGTGCTATTTCGTACAGGCTCTTCCAGTGTTGCAGTCCATCTTTTTTATCGATAAAATGCGCCTGGTTGCCACCCTTGAAAGTATTGAATAAATAGCCCCGTTCTACTTCACCTTTCTTCTCGGTACTGTTATCGGTATGCTGTACCGATGAGAGGTGCTGTATATCGGGGTTCAAAGTAAAATCGAGCGAAGGGGCAATGTTGTAGCGCGCCAGTGCATGCTTTACAGCAGCATTCAGGTAAGCATACATCATGCGGTCGTCCTCGAACTTTACTTCCTGCTTGGTAGGGTGTACGTTCACATCTACACGCGCAGGGTCTATCTCCAAAAACAATACATAGAACGGGAACGCATCTTTTTCTATCAGCCCTTCGTAAGCCTGTACCAATGCGTGGTGCAGGTAAGCGCTGCGTATAAAACGGTTATTGATAAAGAAGAACTGCATACCACGTGTACGCGTAGCAGCTTCGGGCTTACCAATAAAACCACTGATGTTCAGGAACTCGGTATGCTCTTCAACAGGTACCAGGTTCTTCTCGTAAGAATTACCCAGCAGGCCCATAATGCGCGACTTCAGTTTGCCTTTTTCCAAATGGTACTGCTCAGCACCATTATGAAATAAACGGAAACCAATGCCGGGATGTGCCAATGCCACCCTCGTAAACTCATCGACTATATGGCGGAATTCTGTTGTGTTGCTTTTTAAGAAATGGCGGCGTGCAGGCACGTTGTAAAACAGGTTTTTCACTGCCAGGTTGGTACCCACTTGCGTGGCGCAAGGCTCCTGCTGTTTTACTTCGGTAGCTTCTATTACTATACGGCTGCCTATCTCGCTATCGGCCTTGCGGGTTTTCATTTCCACCTGCGCTACCGCAGCCACTGAAGCCAGCGCCTCGCCACGGAAACCCATAGTGCGGATAGAGAACAGATCGTTGATGTCTTTTATCTTGGAAGTAGCATGGCGCTCGAAGCTCATGCGTGCATCAGTAGCACTCATACCGCTGCCATCGTCTATCACCTGTATCAGTTCCTTGCCCGCGTCTTTTATTACCAGCTGTATCTCAGTTGCGCCTGCATCTACAGCATTTTCCAGCATCTCTTTTACGGCCGATGCGGGGCGTTGAATCACCTCGCCGGCGGCTATCTGGTTGGCTATATGATCTGATAATAAATTTATTACGTCGGGCACAAACACGAAATTAGATTGCAAAGTTAAAGGTTTGCCATGGTTTAGGGTGTCCGCATCAATAAAGCTATATTTGTTTGTATGATTTCTCGTAGTCAGTTTACTACCATTATATTATTTTTTCTTGCATTTTGTGTGAACAATGTATACGCACAGCGCAACCAGGTATCGAAATTAAAAGTAAGTGGAGAACCTAAGGCGATATCGATGCAGGATTTTAGGGCAAGGGCACATTGGGTAGATAGTATATATGCTAATATGAGCGATACCGAACGACTGGGGCAGCTATTTATGGTGGCAGCGTATTCGGGTGGTAAAGATTATAACGAAGAAAAAATAAGACAATTACTTACCGACCGCCGACTGGGTGGTTTAATATTCATGCAGGGCACACCGGAAGCGCAGGCTGTGCAGAACAATGCCTACCAGCAAATGGCTAATGTGCCCCTGATGATAGGCATGGATGCCGAATGGGGATTGGGCATGCGCCTGACAGGTGCTAAAGACCTGCCCCGCGCTATGATGATAGGCGCTACCCACGATAGTGTACTGGCTTATAAAATGGGTGTAGCTGTTGCGGCACAACTAAAAAGGTTGGGCGTGCACATCAATTTTGCACCAGTGGTAGATGTAAATAATAATCCCAACAACCCCATCATTAACGCACGCTCTTTTGGAGAAGATAAAAGATGGGTGGCAAGGCTGGGCATAGCGTATATGAAAGGTATGCAGGATAACGGTGTGATGGCTTGCGCCAAACACTTTCCCGGTCATGGGGATACGGAAACAGATTCGCATAAAGACCTGCCCACCATCAGCAAATCGTTGAAACAACTGGATACGCTGGAACTGTATCCCTTTAAGGCATTGATAAACGCAGGCGTGAAAGGGGTAATGGTAGCGCACCTGGAAGTGCCCGCATTAGAATCTACGCCGGGAATACCAACCACGCTTTCTTACAACACCATTACCAATGTACTGAAAGACAAAATGCATTTTAACGGCCTGGTATTTACCGATGCGCTGAATATGGATGGCATAGCTAAACGCTTTTCACCCGGCGATATTGACCTGCGTGCATTTTTAGCAGGTAACGATATGCTGCTGTTCTCGCAGGATGTACCTACCTCGATACATAAAATGATGACGGCTTTGGATTCGGGAGTTATAACACGTGCGGCACTGGAAGCAAGAGTGAAAAAAGTATTGTCGGCTAAATATGACCTGGGCCTGAACAAATGGAAGCCGGTAGATATTTTCAACGTAACGAACGATGTAAACAAAAATACACCTGCCATCCGCGAAGCTATTGCTGAAGCTGCGGTAACATTGGTAAGAGACAGAAGTAAGCTATTGAATAAACTACAGGCAAAAGATGCACAGATCGGCTATATAGGTGTAAACGCCAGCGGCAATACCGTATTGAGCGATGCCCTGCTGAGGCAACTGCCCGATATGAAAACGGCATGGGTACCTAAAGGCGCAAGTGACGTGGTAACCCAACGCGCATTGGATGCCATGCAAAATACCGATGCGCTGATAGTGGCAGTGCATAACCTGGCCTTCTACCCCGGCAGCAGCCGCAACCATGGGCTGGATGTACAACAGGTATCTTTTCTGCAACAGATGCAAACAAGGCCAAATACCATCATAGTGATGAATGGTAATGCATATTTGCTGAAACATTTTTGCAATGCCAATTCGGTAATGGTAGCGTATGAGGATGATAGTATAACCCAGGAAGTGGTAGCACAAATATTACT
>CBFGNI010000290.1:0-2969 GCA_965650105.1 uncultured bacterium
GCATTGTAGAAGAAGGGATGGATATAGTTAAAAAAATAGCTGAAGAGCCAAGAAATAGTGCTGACAGGCCTGATAAAGACATACGTATGATAAAAGTAAGGCTGAAGAAGAAAAAAGTACTAGGCATATTTTAATGAAAAGAGACAGGATACAAACCCTGAAAAATTTACTGGATGAAAAAGTAAGGCTGTATAATCAGCCTTCTTTTATTAAGGGCGATCCTGTATGCATACCTCACAGTTTTAGCAAAAAGCAGGATAAAGAGATATCGGGCCTGTTTGCAGCAGTTTTAGCCTGGGGCAACCGTACTACCATTATCAATAATAGCCGCAAATTGATGGAATGGATGGATAATAGTCCGCACGATTTCATACTACACCATGAGGAAACAGATATGAAACGTTTCCTCACATTTGTGCATCGTACCTTCAATGCAACCGATCTGCTTTATTTTGTTCACTTTCTAAGATATCACTATGGTGCGTATGAGTCATTAGAAGATGCATTTGTAAAAGAGAGCATTTATGCTGATGATACTGTAGAGCGTGCACTGATACATTTTCACGATTATTTCTTTTCAATAGAACACCCTGATAGAACGCGTAAACATATTGCAACACCAGCACGTAGGTCGGCCTGCAAACGTATAAATATGTACCTCAGGTGGATGGTAAGAAAAGATACTAACGGCGTGGACCTGGGTTTGTGGGAGAAAATAGGTCCACGCCAGTTAGTGTGCCCGCTCGATGTGCATGTAGCACATGTTGCGGAACGTCTTCAATTATTACCCAATAATAAGTCTGATTGGCAAAATGCTTTAGCACTTACAGAACAACTACGTCAGCTAAACCCCGATGACCCCGCAGTATATGATTATGCATTGTTTGGGCTTGGTGCTGAAGAGCGTTTCTAAGCAATGATCAACTCACTATCGCTTATAGTTTCTTCCTTTAATAATTCCTTGCTTACAAAAGCATCAGGGCAAACTATCAACGATGCATTTTTCTTTCGCCACCAATCGCTGTTCACCAATCTTGAGAAACGTATCACACCTATCACATAGCAACGTTTATCATTACTGCTCCATTCTTCAATGCGTTCAAAACGTTCATGTGGTACCTGGAATAATCCTTCGAAGCTGATATATACACGCAATAAGAAATCATTACTTAGTTCAGTCTTTTCGCCGTGTTTTAGTTTTTTATATTCATAGCGATAGTCGTAGCGAAGTGCCGATAGGTCGCTCAATACAGCAGATGCTGTAGGAAAGCTACCAGCACCTTTTCCATAAAAGAACTGTTTATCTGCCAGCCCGCTTTCTATTACTACACCATTGTATTCATTCTTTACATTGAAGAGCTGGCTTTCACTATCTACAAACTGGGGCAGTACAAATGCCGCTACTTTACCATTGTCTAATTTTTTAGCTTGCGCTACCAGCTTTATAGCATACCCTTTTTCTTTAGCAAAAACAGCATCGTGTGTTTGCAATTGTGTTATACCTGCATGTATTATCTCTTTAGGGTTTGCAACTATGCCATAAGCATGATTCAGCAATATAGAAAGCTTATTCACCGCATCAATACCTTCAATATCCAGTGTCGGGTCGCTTTCTGCAAAACCTTCTATTTGTGCTTGTAATAATGCTTGCTGAAAATCTATTTTATCTTCTGCCACTTTTGTAAGTATATAGTTGGTTGAGCCATTCACTATGCCACTAATGCTTTGCAACAAATCATTGTCGTAGTATTCTTCCAGGTTGCGGATAACCGGTATACTGGCACAGCAGGCAGATTCATACAAGAAAGGAACATTGTACTCGTCCTGTAGTTTTAATAATTCAGGCAGGTGTTCAGCTATCATCTTCTTATTAGCGCTTACTACAGCCTTGCCAGACTTTAAAGCAATACTTACAATTTTGAAAGCAGCGTCAGCATCATCTATCAGCTCAACTATTACATTGATGGTATTATCATTTAGCAATAGTTCTGCATCTGTAGTAAATAATTCTTCCGGTGCATCGCGCTTCTTTTCCGGGTGTTTGATACATACTTTTTGTATCTGTGCATTTAGTGATGCAGTTTGTTGCAATACTTTATAAAGTCCGCTACCTACTACACCAAAGCCAAACAAGCCGATGGTTAATTTCTTTTGTTGAATAGACATTGTAATTATTATTTCTTGTTAAACAGTTATTTGAAAATTGTATTAGTTATTGAAATGCAGCGATCGTTTCGGCAGGTTGATGCACATAAATTTTATTCAGTGCCTGGTCTATATCGTTAATCAGGTCTTGTACATCTTCTAAACCAACGCTCAATCTTATCAGGCTGTCAGCAACACCTGCAGCTTGTCTTTGTGCGACAGGTATCGATTTATGGGTCATTGTTGCAGGGTGACACAATAAACTTTTCACGCCACCAAGGCTTTCTGCCAGTTTGAAGTATCGTGTACCACAAACAACATTCTTAGCAGCCAGTTCAGTATCTTCTTTCAGCGTAAAAGTTACAATACCACCAAAGCCCGATTGTTGTTTTACCGCTATATCGTAGTTATGATGTGTCTTCAACCCCGGATAGTAAACCTTATCTACAGCGGGATGCTGCACTAAAAATTCAGCTACTGCTTGTGCATTTATATTATGCTGCTGCACGCGTAGATGCAAGGTCTCAATACCACGTATCACCAGCCAGCTATCGTGCGGGGCAAGAATAGCTCCGCTTGCATTTTGTATGAATTTTATCTGGTCGCCTAATTCTTGTGTTGCAGTTACTACCAGCCCTGCTATCAGGTCACTGTGACCACCCAAATATTTGGTAGCGCTGTGCACTACAATATCTGCACCTAGTTTAATAGGTTGTTGCAATGCAGGCGAAGCAAAAGTATTGTCAACACACAGCAATATGCTTTGTTGTTTAGCTATTGCTGCAATGGCTTCTATGTCCGATATTTTCAGCGTAGGGTTAGTA
>CBFGNI010000291.1:0-2923 GCA_965650105.1 uncultured bacterium
ATGCGGCCGCTGCGGGTATGTTCCTGGCGCCTAACCCTGCCGCCAACAGCACACGCGTTACGTACAGTTACCTGGGCAATTCGGCATGTTACTTGCAGATATACGATATGGTGGGCAAGGCGGTATATAGTACCCCGCTGAATGGCAATAATGGGGTGTTCGATATTGACCTCAGCAATTTTACGCCGGGTGTTTATAAGGTGGTAATGCGCCAGGGTGGCTTACTATTACAACAAGCTACACTGAGTATAACCCGCTAACAGGGGGTCAATCATTTTTTTGTAAATTGTGTGAACCGCAGTAAAACCTGCTGCGGTTCACTTCTAAAAAACACTTCAGCGTGAAAAAAATAATGCTACTTTTTGCATGGTGCGTTCTGCACTTTTCATTTTCAGCTACAGCGCAGAATTTCTTATGGGGCCGCAGTGGCGGCAGTTCTGACCCCAGCCAGGGCGCGGACGATGAGACCGTAACCGATATAGCAACCGACCGTAACGGCAATGTGTATATATTGGCTCCTTCTTTAACGGCAGGTCGCAACGTAGCGGGCAATCCGCTGCCTTCTTATGGCTATTGCGATATCGTCCTTTCCAGCTTCCGGCCCGATGGTACCTTCCGCTGGGCGAAGGTAATAGGCGGTAGCGATGATGATTTGCCCAAGGGTTTACAGACCGATGCGAAAGATGGCGTATATATCTGTGCCGCGGTAAGCAGTAACAGTAGCCCGGGGCATATAGATGCGGATGCGACTCTGGCACAAAATTATCAGTTCTTTTTATTGGTGAAGTACGATACTGCCGGTAATTATCAGTGGCACCGGCAGCCAGAGGCCAGCACTTTACCAGATGGCAATTCCTGGAATTATACAAGATCGGTAGCGATGGATGTAGATGATGCCGGTAATGTTTACTGGCTGATGTCTTTATACGATGGTGTTTATGAAGGCAGTCTTACGGTACCAGCATTAGGACTTTACATTTTAAAATATGATGCTGGTGGAAATTTTTCTTATATAAAGCCGGATATTGAGGCAGACATGCAGGCATTTCCGAATATGAATATGAAAATAGATGACGTTGATGGAAGATTTTATTTGTCAGGATATCGGTCGGGGGGTACGATTACTATGGGTGGTAATGTTATCACCAATAGCATGTATATTGGTTGCTTCAACCTTGATGGAACTTTTAACTGGAAACGAGAGAATAGTAGGATAGGTAGTGGTTTTTCTGGAAGGGCCGTAATTGATGCTAGTAGTAATATTTATTTGTGCGGTGCGTCAAACGCAACTTTAAATGGGGTTCCGAATGATAATTTTAATGGCTATGAAGTAACACACGGAGGTGGAAGCGGAACACCTTTTATCATAAAAATGGATAAGAATGGGACTAATATCTGGGGGGCCGACGCTGTGGTGAATGCAGCAAGCGGAGCTACAGGTATTGCACTGCGAAATAATGAGGTCGTAATGTCAGGTGTATTTCCCCGACTTTTGGAATGGCCGGGCTATAGCGGCACGGGTTATAATAAGCCAGTAAATGAAGGCTACGATATGTTCATCACCCGTTTTGATGCAGGTAACGGTGCGGTATTGGGTATAGATAAGGTAGGCAGTACGTTTGGTTACAATGAGTTCTCTACCTGCATGGCAAGCGATGGACGTGGTAATGTGTACATAGGCGGTGAATTTGCTGCCGATATGAATGTAAATTCACTCTACAACCTTACCTCAACAGGCGGGCAAACTGACTGGTTCGTTATTAAATACGGCGATATGTGGCCTGCCAATGTCAATGTATTTGTATCGGATAAAGACGTGATTATCTATCCTAATCCTGCGTATGATAAAGTTAATATTAGTAATGCAGGTGTGGGTACAACGCTGCAACTTAGTGATATGGCAGGCCGGGTTTTACAAACCCAACTGCTTCATTCCAACCAGGAAAAGATAGATGTGTCAGCATATCCAACAGGCAGCTATATCATCCGTTTGATAGATAAGAACGGGGGGAATGTGATCAGAAAGATAGTAAAGGGTTAGTAGGAAATTAAAATTTCCCGGCACACCGTTTTGGCGTATATTTGCTATGGTATTTATTCATTTTTTGCATTAAAATGAATTGTATGTGATGTTCAGTTTTGCTACAACCGAAATGCGGCAATTCATTGCTGAAACCTTTACCCACAAAGGAATAGAGCGCTCAATTGCCGCGCTGAATTTTTTTTATTTTCTTCCAAATTCAACAAAATTGAACAACAGAGATAAAATTATTTTATGCATTGGTAAGCTTAGCCTAACGATCTTCGTTCTGCTGCACTTTTCATTTTCAGCTACAGCCCAGAATTTCTTATGGGGCCGCAGCGGCGGCAGTTCTGACCCCAGCCAGGGCGCGGACGATGAAACGGTAACCGATATAGCAACCGACCGTAACGGCAATGTGTATATATTGGCTCCTTCTTTAACGGCAGGTCGCAACGTAGCGGGCAATCCGCTGCCTTCTTATGGCTATTGCGATATCGTCCTTTCCAGCTTTAGGCCGGACGGTACATTCCGCTGGGCGAAGGTAATAGGTGGCGGCAGAGATGACTATCCTAAAGGCTTGCAAACCGATGCGAAGGATGGGGTTTATATTGTAGGCTACCTGGACACCCGATATGGAGCTAACATTAGCACTGATGTTTCCTTACCGACAAGCTATAAATCACTCTTGTTGGTTAAATATGATACAGCAGGTGTGTACCAATGGTATAAGATGCCGGAAGCGGATACCGTAGGTCAAACTGCTGTGTCAAACAATGGAACATTGGCTATGGACGTGGATGATAACGGCAACACATACTGGTTATGTCAACTAGGTGACGGCCTTTTCAACAATAGCCTGACAATTAGCAGTCCCGGACAATATATTTTGAAATATGATGC
>CBFGNI010000292.1:0-2907 GCA_965650105.1 uncultured bacterium
CAACAAATAGCTGGAATAAAGACGAAATTTACGACATACTTATTGTCGGCGGTGGCATCACCGGGCTCACAACAGCCTTACTATTACAATCTGAAGGTAAAAAATGCATCCTTGCTGAAGCCTATAATATTGGCTTTGGTACAACAGGTGGTACTACGGCGCACTTAAATACCATACTAGATACGCCCTACAATGTAATAGCAAAGAATTTTGGTGAAGAAACTACACGTTTAGTCGCAGGTGCATCACGGGAAGCTATTGATTTGATAGAGGGCCTGATAAATAAATATGAAATTGAATGCGATTTTTCATACCAGCCCGCTTACCTGTATGCAGAAAATGATAAAGAAGTTGAAGAGCTGGATAAAATAGAAAAAGCAGCAGTAAAGGCAGGTGTTGCTACCAGTTGCTCCGATAGTTTACCCATATCCTTCTCTTTCAAGAAAATATGCCGCTTTGATATGCAGGCACAAATGCATGCAACCAAATATATTTATGCCCTTGCAAAAGCCTTTGAAAAAGAAGGAGGTGTTATTTTACAGCAATGCATTGTTGATAAAATAAGTAGCAGCAATAATACTATTATAGCCGAAACTGCGCTGGGAAGCATTAAAGCAGATCGCGCTGTTTATGCCACCCATATACCTCCGGGTATTAATTTACTTCATTTCCGTTGTGCGCCATACCGCAGTTATGCTATGGCATTTACACTTAAAAGCGGCAACTACCCTACTGGGCTGGTTTATGATATGAAAGATCCATATAACTACTTCAGAAGTCATAACATTAACGGCATCGACTATGTAATTGCAGGTGGATTTGATCATAAAACAGGGCATAAAAAAAATACGGAGGAATGTTTCAGAGAGTTACAAGCGTACGCCAGTAAACAATTTGACATACAGGAAATAGCCTACAAATGGTCATCGCAATACTATAATTCTACCGATGGCTTACCTTATATTGGTTTGCTGCCGGGCCATGAAAATATTTATACGGGTACGGGCTTTGGTGGCAACGGAATGATATTTGGATCGCTTACGGGAAAGATTATATGCGAGCTGGTTACTAATAAAGAAAGTAAATATGAGCATGTCTTCTCACCTTCTAGGATAAAGCCGATAGCCGGTTTTGCTGATTTTATAAAAGAGAATGCTGATGTGGTCAGCCAGTTTATCGGCAAACGTTTCAGCTATGAGAAAGTCAAATCGCTAGTAGAATTAGCCCCCGGCGATGCGACCCTGGCTGATTGGGACGGTAAAAAAGTTGCCCTTTATAAAGATGATAATGGTAAAGTACATGCGTTAGACCCTGTATGCCCACACGCAAAATGCATTGTAGATTGGAACAGCGCTGAAAAAAGTTGGGATTGCCCTTGTCATGGTGGACGGTATGCTCCCAACGGCGCACTACTGACAGGCCCTGCCACAAAAGGACTAACACAAATAATATGGGAAGATATTGAGGGTGATTAAGGTATTTGGCCAAACGCCCTATCTTTGAGCCTATGCTTCAGTTTGAAAGATTTACCCTTAAGAATGGATTACGAGTTTTAGTGCATCATGACAATACAACACCTATGGTGGCAGTAAATGTATTGTATGATGTAGGTGCGCGCGATGAAGATGCAAACCGAACTGGATTTGCCCACCTTTTTGAACACCTGATGTTTGGTGGTTCAGAAAACATACCTTCTTACGATGAACCACTGCAAATGGCGGGTGGTGAAAACAATGCCTACACTACCAACGATATCACTAACTACTACATACAGCTGCCAAAGCAAAATATGGAAACAGCTTTTTGGCTGGAAAGCGACCGGATGAAATCTTTGGCATTCAGTGAAAAAAGCCTCGATGTGCAGCGTAAAGTGGTAAGCGAGGAATTTAAAGAACACTATCTCAATAAACCTTATGGTGATGCATGGGAGCATTTAAGAGCGTTAGCATATACTACACACCCATATCAGTGGATGACTATAGGCAAAGAGTTAAAGCATATTGAAGAGGCACAGCTGGCTGATGTAAAAGCCTTTTTTTATAAGCACTACACCCCACAGAATGCCATTCTTTGTGTTGCAGGGGATATAAGTAAAGATGAGGTGCAAAAATTGGCAGAAACCTGGTTTGAGCCTATTCCCCAAGGAGAAAGATATACACGCCACTTACCACAGGAGCCTGCACAAAAAGCTGCAAGAACAAAGACCGTTGCTGCTGACGTTCCCTTAAACGCAATATATAAGGCATGGCACATGGCCGGCCGTTTATCTCAGCCATATTATGCATCCGATCTTATCACCGAAATACTAGGTAATGGCTATTCGTCGCGCCTCTATCAAAAACTGGTAAAAGAAGAACAAATATTCAGCAGTATAAGTTGTTACCATACAGGCAGCCTGGATCCGGGCCTGTTGGTGATTGAAGGAAAAGTTGTTGAAGGAAAAACGCTGGAAGAGGCTGATGCCGCTATCAACACTCAGTTAGAATTACTCTTGGAAAAAGGAGTAACGGAAGATGAATTACAGAAAGCAAAGAATAAGATAGAAGCGATGATTACCTTCGAAGACATGACCTTATTGTCCCGTGCTAATAACCTTGCTTTTTACGAGTTGCTGGGCGACGCAGAAATGATGAACCAGGAATGGGATCATTACCAGGCAGTAACAACCGAATCGTTACAAAAAACTGCGACAACTATCTTTGAAAAAGAAAATTGCAATACACTCTTCTATAAAAAGAAATCTCAGGAATAATGCTCTTTCAAGGCCAGATAAAAGACAACAAATTCGACAACCGTATTACTCAGCTTTTCAATATCGATTACCCTGTTATACAAGCGGGTATGATATGGGCATCTGGCTGGAAGTTAGCTGCTGCTGTAAGTAATGCCGGTGGATTGGGTCTTATT
>CBFGNI010000293.1:0-2893 GCA_965650105.1 uncultured bacterium
CAGGTTCACTGAACGTAGTAGAATGCAAAACAAATGTGGTTCCATCGCTTCCTGATGGCTCAGTATAGCTGGCGTCTGCACTAAACATATCGCTGCGTTCAGGCTTCTCAACTATAAACCGTTCGCCACCAATTATAGTATCTCCTGTACTATCTGTTTCTATAAGGTCAAGGTTAAATTCAGTTTGTGTGGTAGCTGGTGCTTCCGTTAAAAAGTTTACCTGCACGGCTGTTAAATAGGTCTGTGCGTTATCTAATGTCAGGTTTTGCAGTACTATATCCGGACCGGTTGCTAAAAGTGTTCTAACTGCATTTTTCTTGATGCGGAACCCACTACCCAACGCGCCGCCAGCCTGCCATTTAGCCCATGTAGGGCTATCTAGTGAAAAACTCACCTCTGCTTTGTTATATAAAGCTTCTGATGCTGAAGAGCTTAATTTCAACCTGACCAGCGGGCTATGAGGTAACGGGGGAGGAGCAATGCCTACAGCAAAAGCACCACCATAGCTCATGATGGTTATATTTTTCATAGCTATGTTATTATTCCAAGGAACAAAAATATTTGACCCCGAAAGGGAATACAATGGGTCAGTTCCATCTGGCGTTATACGCCCTAATAGGCAAAAATGCCAAGCAGCTACACCACTAAAACGACCTGTAAGACCTACATAATTTGCAGGGTTAGGTAACGTCCAGCTATGGCTAAGTATTACTTCACAGCCCGGTTGTATTACAGGTATTGGAATGGGAATTGTGGCAATACTTCCACCAAGTTGTGGACTACCACTTGTACTCGTCCAATCGCCAGTCCATGTCAATGAAGTACTGGCTTTTGACCAATATAATTCAAGAGTTTCATTACCCAAAGAAGGTGCACCCCCTTTGTTTCTAACCCGTACATATACTGTAACATTATTAGATCCGCTAGGATTATAAACTGGGCTTTGATGAGTAGTAAGGCCATCGCTATTATTCCTGATCCATATGTCTTCGCTTAACCAGAAGTAGCTTCCTGATCTAGTAGCTGGATTGGGCTCTTCTCCAAGATCGCCGACATTGTCTTTTATATAGAGGTCTTTGTTTGGTTTGTTTAAGCTTGGCGTTGTTGCTAATTCTAGTGCAGCACCTGCATCCAGTAACCCATACCCAAGCTCTTCAGTCCATGAACCGCATGGCCTTTGAGGGGTTCTGGAATAAACATATGGGTTGTTTGCGCGAATTTTTTGCGTGGTATTTTCGATAATAGTTCTTACATCATCTCCCGAAAGGTTAGGGTTTTTTGCAAGTATTAATGCCGCAACACCTGCGGCTTGAGGCGCAGCGTAAGAAGTTCCACTTTCATACCCGAAAATATTTGCTACAGACCCAACTAGTACATCATGCCCGGGGGCTACAATGTCTAACTCAGGCCCATACGAAGATTTACCAGCATCGCGCATCCCATCGGATTTGATGCTACCAACAGTTAGCATTTGAGATAGACTGCTAACATTCTGTGGGTAATCCATTGAATTTCCATCATTTCCTGCACAAAATACTACAACACAGCCCTTGCCATTTCTACCATTATTCATTGCATTAAATAATGCATCATCTAAAATAGGGCTTGGTAAATTAACTGATGTAGATTGATTTTGGGCACCCCATGAGCAATTAAAAATATCAGCCCCATTGTTAACAGCCCAAGATATACCATTGCCAATATTCGCTCCGCTATTTATGTCATTTTGATATTGCATATCATGCACAACATTCATAAGGCTGGAATTAGGCGCTATTCCAGCCATGCCAACATAATTTCCCTGATATATATTATTATGAGGTGCGATAATAATTGAAGAAGTATATTCTCCGTGATCACCATTAAAAACAACCTGCTGAGGAGTAGGATTATGTATGCCGGTTTTCGCATCGTAATAATCAATATTCTCTGGATATTCTAACCCTCTTCCCATGCTATGATCTATGTCTACAGGAATACCTGCGTCGACAATTGCAACTTTGATAGAGGCATCGCCCAATGTGCCATATGTTGAATTTGACCATGCATCACAAGCGTTGATGCCATACACAGGAGGAGTTAGCGTAGTGTTGGTTTTATCTAATCCCCACTGACTTCCATGATATGGATCGTTTATGCCGCTGCAAGATGCAAGCTTGAAATGTAATATAAAGCCAGGGTCAATGTCAGCAAATGCTCCTGTTTCGTAAAAATAGTTGGACATTTCCAGTGAGTTGCCATCAGAATTTTCATCCACTTTTAGTTTATACCACAAAGGCATCTCTGATAGATGGCCCAATAATATTGTATGTGTGCTGCTTGCATAATCTTCCAATATACCTTCATCATCAGCATCTTTTAATTTTACATAGAAATAATGTGATAGCTCAGTAGTAGGCGTATCGGTACCAACTGATGCACCCACTATTAAGTTATCATTATTTTTAAGATTACTTCTGAGTGTGTTGTAACCGGATAAAGTAGGATTTGCATTATTGATGCGTACTACCTTCCAATATTGTGTCGCATACCCTGAATCCGTTACCGTACCACCGTAAACCGAATCGATGGTGTACCCATAATTACCAAATACAGTGTTCAGATTTACATTGCTGCTGGCTGCTATGTAAAATGTCTTGTAATTGATACTAAGAGGTACTTGTTTGCCTTTGTAGTAATACAGGTTGTTTTTTAATTCCTGTGCATGTGTGCAAGTGATTGCAAAGAATGCAATCACTGCTAAGAGTGCTTTTTTCATTATTAATAGAGTTTATTGTGAAATAAAAATAATATTATTTCTTCTATTATGCAATACGCTCCATAAATCAGCAACAAATGTTTTAATGTTTAATTGTTTTTGACGTATATTTGCTATGATAAAATTACATCGAAA
>CBFGNI010000294.1:0-2888 GCA_965650105.1 uncultured bacterium
AGGTTCCTTTGCTGCTTACAGCAGGTAGAAGCAAGTGAATACGAATACCCAAACCAGATCTACAAAGTGCCAGTAAAGGCCCACTTTTTCTACCATCTCGTAGTGGCCACGGCGTTCGTAAGTACCGTTTACAGTGTTTATCAGCACAAGTATATTGAAGATAACACCACTGGTAACGTGCGCACCATGGAAGCCCGTAATGGTAAAGAAATAGTTATAGAAATCGTGTGTAGCCTGTGCTCCATGTGCCGGCAATGCAGCTGCAATTTCGGGTTTGCTCATGTTGAAGAAGCCCTTTATGGCATCCAGCGGCGTGTTAGCATCGGTAAAAGAACCCCACCACGCACCCTGATGGTGTAAGTGTGTCCATTCCCATGCCTGGCAAGATAAGAAGGCAATACCACCAATAATTGTCCAAAGCAACCATTTGATGACACCGTTTTTATCACCATAATGGCCGGCATGTACTGCAAGTACCATTGTTACCGAACTCATGATCAGGATAAACGTCATCAAGCTCACGAATAATAATGGTAGGTTCATGTGCCCCATAAACGGGAATGCATGGAATACGTGGTTCGCATCGGGCCACACAGCGCTAAAGAAGCGGGTGGTACCGTATGAGATAAGAAATGCGCCGAATGTGAATGCATCCGAAAGAAGGAAAAACCACATCATCATCTTACCATAGCTCACGTTAAACGGTGAGCGTCCACCTCCCCATACTTTAGTCTCGGCTGTTGTAGCTGCAGCTTGTGCCATAATTAGTTTATAATATTTCGGTTAGTTGTGAATACGCGTGCGAATTTCGAAAGAATTTTATTGATTTGCCAGAAAGAACAAAAATAAATAAATCCACAATATATCAACGAAGTGCCAATAGCTGGCAACTACCTCTAAACCTGTAGCAGAATATATCTTTACTTTAGTTCTAAAAGCACGGAAAAATACAATTAAAAGTGCAACTATACCACCTGCAATGTGCAATAAGTGCAGGCCGGCAATAATAAACAGGAACGATTCGCTCGGGTTGCCGTCCACACGTATATTACTTGCATATAATTGCTTGAAACCCACCCATTGAAGCACCATAAAAGCGATACCGAGTACCAAAGTCGATGAAATAAGTAACCTGTACTTAGGCATTTCCCTGCGCTTGAAGGCCCTTACTCCTAGTATAATTGTAATGCTGCTTAAGATAATAGCTATTGTGGATACCCAGAATATTTGCGGAAGTTTGTAATAAACCCAGTTGCCCTGTGCGTGACGTACAATATATGCACTCGTCAACCCCGCAAACATCATAGTGATGCTACCCATAGCCAGCCACATGCTAAATTTATGTGGGTGTATCCTCTTTCTCTGTGCTTTATTTTCTATCGTCCCTTCCATTTTATTGAATATTATATTTTATCGAACAACAAAGCTAATAATACTACGGGCAGGTATATGAACGATGCGAACATCACTCTTTTTGCTGATTTATAATCGTTCTTTATATAAAAAGCTACTGAAGCTGCAAAATAGAGCAAGCCACAGGCAATACATATCCATACACCTATATTGCCGGTCATACGCACTATACCGGGTATCAAACCCATGGGTACCAAAATAATGCTATAGAACATGCACTGCATGCCTGTAAATCGTGAAGTACGCTCTTGTGAAGGCAACATACTGATACCGGCCTTCTTGTACTCATCGTACCCAACCCAACCTATAGCCCAATAGTGTGGAAACTGCCAGAAAAACTGGAACAGGAATAATATCCACCCACCCAGGCCAAGGCTGCCTGTTGCAGCTACCCAACCTAGCAAAGGGGGCATTGCGCCCGGTATAGCGCCAATAAGCACCGCTATTGGGTGCACCCTTTTCATTGGGGTGTAGGCAAAACCGTATAATAATAATGAAATTAAACTTAGGAAGCCCGTAAGTGGGTTGAAGATATAACCCAGCATTAGTACACCCGTAAGCCCCGCCACTATTGCCACTACCCAACCTTCGGCTACGCTCAGGCGGCCATCGGGTATAGGCCTGTACATAGTGCGTTGCATCAGTTTGTCACCTTCGCGTTCCAGTATCTGGTTAATAGTATTAGCGCCACCTGTTACCAATATGCCACCAATAAACAGTGTGATCACCTTGTCCCATTCAAAAGCAATTCCCGGTGCCAGCAAATAGCCTACTACGCTCGAGAAAACAACCATGAAGCTAAGGTTAGGCTTCAACAACTGGGCATAGTCTTTGAAACGTGCCAGCAATAATATTTGCTTTTTAGCCTTTATGGGCGCCTCTTGCAACATGCTTCAGAAAAGATTATTAAAAAATTAGCGCAAAGGTAATAAAAACTAAGCTAAAGGCATAGCAGGTAGCCGGTTTATTCTTAGCTGTAAAGTGACGCAGCAATGACCGCTACCGATAACAGATAATTTATTTTTACCATCTAAACCACTTACCTATGTCAGTAACTAAACATTTCTTATGCCTATTAGCTCTGGGCACCATAGCAATACAAGCTTCTGCACAGTGGAGCACCTTTACCACCGGCCAGACGGATGGGTATATTATGGATTTCACCCGGTACAATAATGATATATATGCATGCGGCTCTATTACCAAGATCGGAGGTACAACCGTTCATAGCGTAGCTAAGTGGGACGGAGCACAATGGCAACCCGCAGGCAATAGTTTTACCGAATGGGTACATAGGCTAGAATCTATCGGTACCGACTTGTATGCTATGCCATACAATACAACAACCGATAGCAACCATATATACAAATGGGATGGCAGCCAATGTCAGAAAGAGGCTAAAGGCTTTTATCTGACTACTACTAACCTCGGCATGTACCTTTCATCTAGCCTATATGATGCCATTGAATATAATG
>CBFGNI010000295.1:0-2858 GCA_965650105.1 uncultured bacterium
GGCCAGGTTATCCCGATGGATGTAGTGCTGTCGAAAGATATCAAAAACTAAAGAAGAGAGAATACCCCATCTTTATTAAAGATGTATTTTGACCACGGTGCGCGGTATAAATAGGCTTCCCCTCCCTCGTAGCAACTGGTATAAAACTCAGCATCTACTTCATGGTGCATATAGTCAGGATCATCGAAACTAATAAAATATTGACCTGTAAGAGGGAAATGACTTTTGCGAGTAATTATTTTAGTGATCCGTTCCTTCTTGCCAGATTCAGCATCTTTCTTGAAGCAAATAATTCTCTTCCTTAAAATGCGAATGCCAAAGAATATTAATGGTACTTCCATAAACATAAGATTAAGAAGTATTTGCCCATTGCGATTGACAAGGTAATCAGCTTCTTTTTCAGTCCATTTTATAGTTTTATTTGAAAATTGGGACCTATGCTCGAGCCTGAAACTAAATATAAAGGCACATGGTATAAGTATAATATATGCAAGTACAAAATTCCTCAAACGTGTTTTGTAGATGTATAACAAGTGCTCTTTTTCAATATTAGAAATAGGGTATAAGTTACCGGAAGCTGTATTTACGCGTTGCTGCATTATGCTAAATAACTACTTATATCAAATATATAAAAGCCCCGCATGTGTATGCAGGGCTTGGAACAAAGATTTTTAAACGATTATAATCTTGCTTTTACATTGGCAATATCGTCCAGGCGTTTTTCGGCCAGCTTCATAGCTGCAGCCTGTGTATGTATCTTTTCGGTTTCAGAGAGGTTATAAATCTCTAAAGTGCGGTCGTATATCTTATTTACATTGCCCATAACGCGTTCGCGGTTATAGCCATCCAGTTCGGCAGCTACGTTTATCAGGCCACCTGCATTTATCAGGAAGTCAGGAGCATAGAGTATGCCCTTTTCTATCAGCATAGGGCCATGCACATTCTCATCGGCCAGCTGGTTGTTGGCAGCACCTGCAATTATAGGGCATTTCATTTTGTTGATGCTTTCGGTATTTACCGTAGCACCCAGCGCGCATGGCGCGTATATGTCGAATTCTTTATTGAAAATCTCGTCGTTATTCACTACTTCAACCGAGCGGAATTTATCAACCGTTTGTTTTACTTTTTCCTGGTTGATATCAGATATATAAACCTTAGCGCCTTCCTCTATCAGGTGGCCTACAAGGTACTGGCCTACGTGGCCTACACCCTGCACCAATACTTTTTTACCGCTCAGGCTATCGTTGCCCCATGCTTTTTTAGCAGAAGCCTTCATGCCCATGAATACACCATAAGCGGTGAAAGGAGAAGGATCGCCGCTGCCGCCCATATATTCAGGTACACCTGTTACAAAATCAGTTTCCAGCGAAATGTATTCCATATCGCGCGCAGAAGTATTTACATCTTCGGCAGTTATATATTTACCATTCAGGCTATTGACAAATTTGCCGTAACGGCGCCATAACCCTTCCGATTTTATTTTAGTTGCATCGCCAATAATTACCGCTTTACCACCGCCCAGGTTAAGGCCGCTGATAGCCGCTTTATAGGTCATGCCGCGGCTAAGGCGCAGGGCATCGATAATGCCTTCTTCATGTGTATTGTAATTCCACAAACGGGTGCCGCCTAAAGCAGGGCCCAGTGTGGTGTTATGTATAGCAATGATGGCATTGAGGCCTGAATGGGGATCGTGGCAGAAAACAAGCTGTTCGTGGCCCATTTGCTGCATGTGATCAAATACAGATTGCTGCATATTAATTATTTAAGGGTGTAAACCTAATGAAAAACCTAATAACCCACCACATACGTGTATGGAAAGAAGCATTTTTTTATAACCATTTTTTTTGTTGACGGAAGTGTTTACTGGTTAGTGATTTATGGAATTTTAATAATGAAAAATGGCTGAAAACTTGTGCAGGTAAAGCTTAGGGTATTATATTTATACGGTAATGTTAAACATAAGATTGTAGCAGGATTATTATAATAATGGCCATGAAGAAGATACTATTAATAGAAGATAATGCTGATGTAAGAATGGTGATGGAAGAAGTTTTGGTGGAAGCAGGTTACAAAGCAATGATAGCTGAAGGCGGGGCAGAAGGAATAAAAAAAGCTATAGAAAGCAAGCCTGACCTTATTGTGTGCGACATAATGATGCCTGATATGGATGGGTATGCCGTGATAGGGGAACTGCACAAACGCCCTGAAACACAAGGCATACCATTTATTTTTATGACAGCACTGGCAGACAGGATGGATGTGCGTAAGGGCATGGACCTGGGTGCCGATGACTATATTACCAAGCCATTGGTGAGCGGTGATGAGCTGGTAAGCGCTATAGAAAGCCGGCTGAGAAAAAATGAAAGGCTAAAACAAGATATACGCACAGGTATGGATGGCATGAACGACCTCATGCAAACCATGCAAGGGCAAGAGTTACTGGATCGTTATAAGGATAACGATAGCCTCAGGTTCAAGAAAAAACAACTGATATATACCGAAGGTGCATTGCCTGCGTATTTGTATTATGTAAAAAGCGGTAAGGTAAAATTGTACAAAACGAATGATGATGGGAAAGAGCTGGTAACTAACATAAGTACCGACGGAGAGTTTATTGGCTACAATGCACTGATAGAGGAAGACGTGTATAAGGAAACTGCCGAAGCCATGGAGGATACCGAACTGTCGCTAATACCTGCGGCCAACTTTAAAGGCATGCTGAATAATAACCGGGATGTATTGCAGAAATTTGTACAGCTGCTGGCTAATAATGTAACCGAGCGTGAACGCCAGCTACTGGAGCTGGCATACAGCTCGCTGCGTAAAAAAGTAGCGAATGCTTTGATCACATTATTCCG
>CBFGNI010000296.1:0-2852 GCA_965650105.1 uncultured bacterium
ATCGTATGCGCGTTGCATAAACGAACTGTATATGTTACAGAAAAACCTCATGCCTTGCGTAGCTAAACCTGCGCTTAGGGTTACAGCATGTTGTTCAGCAATGCCGACGTCAAAAGCACGGTCAGGCATTTCTGCCATCATATATTTCAATGAGCAACCCGAAGGCATGGCGGGGGTTATGCCCATTATTTTCGGATTAGCTTTCGCCAGCTCTATGATAGTGTACCCAAATACATCCTGGTACTTAGGCGGCTCAGGTACCGTAATAACCTTTTTATTGATGACACCGGTTATCTTATCGAAAGTGCCGGGAGCATGCCAAAGGGTTTGATCTTTTTCAGCCAGGTCATAGCCTTTACCTTTTACAGTCTTTATATGCAGCAATTTAGGACCGGGAATATCTTTTAGGTCTTTCAGTGTCTCTACCAGCTTCAATACATTATGGCCATCTATAGGACCGAAGTAACGCAGTCCCAATGCTTCGAATAAATTGCTTGATTTGGATAGCACACCTTTCAATCCTGCTTCTACTTTCGATGCCAGATCTTGCTGGAATTCACCAAAAGGCAGCTTGCCCAATAGTTTCCAAACATCATCGCGCAGCTTATTGTAAGTATGGGAAGTAGTAATATCTGTCAGGTATTCTTTCAATGCACCCACATTCGGGTCAATCGACATATTATTGTCGTTCAGGATAATAAGCACATTGCTGTTGCTTACACCTGCATGGTTCAGCGCTTCGAATGGCAGGCCTGCGGTCATGGCCCCATCACCAATAATAGCTATGTGCTGGCGGCTGTCTTCACCTTTATATTTAGAGGCGATCGCCATACCCAATGCAGCAGAAATGGACGTAGAAGAGTGTCCTACACCAAAAGTATCGTAAACGCTTTCGCTGCGCTTGGGGAAACCGCTGATACCACCATATTTGCGGTTGGTATGAAAAACCTTGCGGCGGCCGGTAAGTATTTTATGCCCGTAAGCCTGGTGACCTACATCCCATACAAGCTGGTCGTCGGGTGTATTCATTACATAGTGCAGGGCAACGGTAAGTTCAACAACACCCAGGCTGGCACCAAAATGCCCGCCGTGTATACTTACACAGTCTATTATGAACTGCCTTAATTCGTTGCAAACTTGCTGTAGCTGGCTTTTACTCAGTTTTTTCAGATCATCAGGAGTATCGATCTGGCTAAGTAGCGGTCCTGCGGCTATTTCTTCCATTCACTTACCGGGTTGAAAAATCGTTCAAAAATAACAAAAATATTGCGTGGATACCTCTATTTCTTCGTTCAGCACCACTATACACTGGCCCCAGGCAATACATAATATCAATTATGCTGCCAAATAAGCTTAAGCCTGTACCTTTGCGGGCGAAATATTCCCTAAATGTTCAAAAACAGGTATTGGAGAGAGTACCCCTTATTTCTGCAAGTGGTGCTGTTGTTGTTAATGATGTTCTCATTCACATCTTTCGTTATTGCCATTGCCCAGCTATTAATACCTAGGTTAACCAGCATAGAAATAGCAGATCTGCAAAATATTACTGAAAACAGCCCCAGGGCATTTATCAACGCAGCTCTATTGTTCCAGGCACTGACAGCTTCGGGTATGTTTTTATTGCCTGCCATACTTTTTACTTATCTGACACACCCTAAACCAATGCAATACCTGGGCTTGAGAAAACCCGGCAGACCCATTCAGTGGGTATTAGTACCATTGATTATGGTGGGGGCTATCGTTCTCTTCCTTTTTATTAATGAACTGTTTCAAAGCATAAATTTAGGCAGTAGTGCAAAGGACATGCAGGATAAGCATGATAGCATGGTTAAAGCCTTCTTGAATATGCAAACAACGGGCGACTTTATTAAAGCCTTTGCTATAATGGCTATATTGCCTGCTATAAGCGAGGAGATGATTTTCAGGGGTATATTGATGCGACTGGTACATAAGCGCAGCCATAGGATAGGTATTGCTATTGCCGTATCGTCTTTAATATTTGCTATAGTGCATTACGATCCCGCGGGGTTAGTAGCAATTTTCTGTGCCGCAATATTGTTAGGTGGTATTTATTATCTGACAGGTTCTTTATGGCTAAGTATTCTGGCACACCTGCTGAATAATGGGTTGCAGATTATTTTGATATATATGGGTGGGCAAAATAAAGCCTTAAAAGCGTTTATTGATGGTGATAACTTACCCTGGCAAATAATAATAGGCGGCGCTGTTTTATTTGCATCATCTTTTTATTTGCTTTGGAAGAACCGTACGCCATTGCCCGATAATTGGTCAGACGACTTTGCAGGGGAAGAAAGAGAGGATAACTTTACGCAGGCTTAATACGATAATTATTCATGGCTTTACATTGGCCCACATTCTTTACACGTTTAGGCAGCGCGATAGTTTTTTCAGCCATTATGATGGTAGGCTTGCTATGGAATGAATGGGCTTTCCTGGTTCTGTCTGTATTGATACTCACGCTTTGCCTGCGCGATTATTTCAGGCTTATAAAGAGCATTGATAAAGAGGGATTCATACCCCAGTGGTTAATTGCACTAACACAGGTTGCCAGTATGTTATGCCTCATACTGCTAACGCCGGCATTGACAGATAAATTATTGTGGCCGGCACTATTATGTATGCCAATGCTTATGTTACTGGTAGCGGTGCTGGGTAAGCGAACCACTCTGAATGGCATTTTACAGGCGTTTGGTGGTATCTTTTATATTGCCGTACCGGTCATGTTACTGTATATGTTGCGTTTGCAGAGCCTTTGTATTCCTTTGGCTTTGGTGTTAATGATATGGATGAACGATACTATGGCTTACCTGGTAGGTTCGTTTATAGGCAAA
>CBFGNI010000297.1:0-2847 GCA_965650105.1 uncultured bacterium
AAAAAAGAATAGACAACTGCAGGAAGCTGAAAAAATTGGCAAAATATGCTATGGCGAATGGGATCCATTCAGCGATACAATTGTAATGACCGATTTTGGTTATATTATCTATGAATTGCCTAATAAAACCAGACTTAATTCACGCGACTTTCTTGCCTATATACACCCCGACGATAAAGCGAATATAAACCGCATCATTCAAAAGATACAGGCAGGCAGCAAGTTCGAAACCATCAACTATCGTATCATTTTAC
This sequence comes from uncultured bacterium, assembly GCA_965650105.1. Lineage (GTDB taxonomy): Bacteria > Bacteroidota > Bacteroidia > Chitinophagales > Chitinophagaceae > Polluticoccus. The sequence goes on from CBFGNI010000297.1 coordinate 255, forward strand.
CCGGAAATCGTATAAAGCACATTAAAATAAACGGTGAGGTTATCTTCAATTTTCAAAATGAAGTAAGTCGGTTTATTTGCACCATACAAGATGTAACAGAGCAATATACCAATCTCAGGTATATAGAAGCACAGAACGAACAGCTGAAAGATATTGCGTGGATACAATCGCATAAAGTACGTGGCCCGCTTGCCACTATCATGGGTCTTGTAGATATACTGAATGAAAACCACTTATCGGAAAAAGATAAGGATATGGTAATGGAAGGCTTGAAAATGTCTTCAGCCAGTCTCGACGATGTTATTAAAGAGATTGTCTCTAAGAGCGAAGCCCTGAAGATACCTGCAAAGGCCAGCTAATTTTTGTTGTTTTTACATAGCAATAAGCCTGATACCTATATGGTATGGATTTTGTGTTTTGAAAAGCTTAATGCTTAGCAAAACATATATGAGGGTAAAAAACATTATTGGCTTTATTGCCATCTGCATACTATTTACAGCCTGCGCCAATCCACAAAACTTAGTTTACCAGGATGTAAAGAATTTCCGCATACTGAACCTTAGCCTGCAGCCGGATATTGGTATGGATATACAATTTTACAACCCCAATACTTTTGGCGTTACAATGAAAGAAGCTGACATAAATGTATTTATCAATGATAAAATGATAGGCACCGGCAGGCTACAGCGTAGCTACGATGTGCCGGGCGCTGATACTTTTCTTTTGCCGGTAGTTTTGAAGGCCGACCTTAAGAGCTTGTTTTCTAATACATACTCTATTCTTTCCAACAGGTTGGTAACTGTAAAGCTGAAGGGGCATGTGAAAGCCGGTAAAAGAGTATTCTTAAACATCCCCATCAATTACGAGGGTAAGCAGCAACTAGATGTAGTTGACTTTAAATAACGTGTATTAAAACTCGTTTTTCCACATCATACTTTCAATTGGCTTATTAGGCTGGTCACTGTACTTGGCGTTTTTCTTTTGGTTGTATTTGGTTTCTATTTCTCCGTCTACCGGGAAGTAGATAAGCTGGCCAATAGGCATACCCTTATATACTTTTACCGGTTGTTTAACTGATATTTCCAGTGTCCAGTTACCGCAAAAACCTACATCGCCTTTACCTGCTGTGGCATGTATATCTATACCCAGGCGCCCTGTGCTCGATTTTCCTTCCAGGAAAGGTACGTGCGCATGCGTTTCAGTGTACTCAAGGGTAACACCCAGGTAAAATATATGCGGGTACAGTACAAATCCCTCGTCCGGTATCTCGAAAGTTTCTATCTGGTTGTGCTTTTTAGCATCCAGTATATGTTCTTTGTAAGTAGCAAGTGTTGAGCCCAGGCGTACATCGTAACTATTACTGCCTAGGGCATCCCTGTCGTAAGGAGCTATTTTGATAGTTCCTTTTTCCATTTCTTCCAGTATGCGCTTATCTGAGAGGATCATGCAGCAAATATAATAGGTATTGGGCTATGTACCAGTATTGGTACGGCAATGTTTGTAATCTGTGAATAATGCCTTATTTAACAAAAATGCCGCTATGAAAACAGCGGCATTTCATTTAAATGAGAGACGGAATAGCTATTTGCAGTTAGCGTTATAATCGCTAAATACTTCAGTACTCATTACTATCAGTTTATTACCCGAGCGGTCAACCGCTTGCTCTTTTACCAGCTTGTTTATACCGCTTCTCTTCTTTTCTTCTTTCGCAGGGTCGTAAGAAGCATAGCTACCCGATTCCAGTTTTCCTTTTACCATTTTGCAATCGCTGGTCAGGTCCTTTACATCAGATACTTTCAGCTCTTTAGCTCTCTCGTCTTCCTTTTGTACTATCAGTGTTGGGTTTTCCAGTAGTTCTTTTGTTTCTTTCTCCATACGTTCCACATCGCCCTTGCCAACTGCAAAAGCTGCGGGGTAGCCATACAAGCGAAATACGCTGATCTTGCCATTTACTAATACCTCAGCCATATGCCTGGTGCTCGATAAGTTTTTGATTGTTTTGAACGTGCCACCGGCGCCGTGGTTATCACTACCCATACCCTCTCTTATATTAGCATATTTTATCAATCTGAAATGATGCTCGGCTCCGTCTTCAATTGCTACATACTCTTTCAGATCATCGGTATCCCATACTTTTAGTTTTTGCCTTTTCTTATCGGGGTTAATATCGCTTTTGGCAATGAACTTTACCTTCTTTTGGTTTACCCAGGGGGTTTCAGTTGTACCCATCAGCCTTACAATACCTTCTACTTTTTCTCCTTTTTCGGTAATTATGTAGCCGTATTTTTCAGTTCCCCTTAGTTCATATTCTTCATCTTTGTTATCTTCTTGCGCACGTAGTGTGATAGTGGATGCCAGCAATGCTGCACACAGGATAAAATGCTTCATGTTGTTTTTTTATGTTTGATAAGTTTTTGAATCTTCTAACCAATAGAAGAGCTTAAAGGTATGGTAGCAAATCTTAAAAAAGATAAATTTGCCATTTATGCCTTTATATAAAGAATGGAAAAGTGATGTGTATAGCCTTTCGGCCATCTGGAAGATAGAAGAGCCGGAAAGTTTTTTTGTGGAGCGCACAGGTATGGCAAGCGAC
>CBFGNI010000298.1:0-2820 GCA_965650105.1 uncultured bacterium
ATCAGAATACACCCGCAAGCAACTGGATGAATTGACTGAATGGGTAAAACGCCCGCAGATAGGTATGAGTGGTGTAGTAAATGTGAAATGCAATGCGGATGGTACATACAAGAGTAGCGTTGATAAATCCTTCAACGAAACACAACTAAAAGACCTTGCAGGCTTCTGCGGTGCTAATGCCGGCGACCTGATACTGATTCTTGCCGGTAAAGAAAGCCGTACCCGTAAAGCAGCAAGTGAGTTGCGCCTGGAAATGGGACAACGCCTGGGCTTGCGCAATCCTGATGAATACAAACCGCTCTGGGTTATCGACTTTCCGTTGTTTGAATATGATGAGGAAAATAATAGCTGGGCAGCGCGTCACCATCCGTTTACTTCGCCAAAGCCCGAACAACTGGATTTATTAGGCAACCCTGATAAGTATGGAGAAATAAAAGCCAATGCTTATGACATAGTACTGAATGGCACAGAAATAGGCGGTGGCTCTATCCGTATCTTCCAGCGCGATCTTCAGGAGAAAATGTTTGCGGCTTTGGGCCTGGATAAAGAAGAAGCACAGGAGAAATTCGGCTTCCTGCTAGGCGCCTTCGAATACGGTGCACCTCCACACGGCGGTATCGCATTTGGTTTCGACAGGCTTTGCGCACTATTAGGCGGCCAGGAGAGCATCCGCGATTTTATAGCCTTCCCTAAAAACAATGCAGGCAGGGATGTAATGTTAGATGCACCGTCGGCTATCGACGACAAGCAGCTTGATGAACTGAAACTGAAGTTACAGGAGTAGAAAATTGATTTTTCAGAAACCCGTCCAGGTATTTTGAAAAATCAATCTGTGTGTTATCTTTATACCCAGTAATACCCGAATATGAAGAAATTTTTGTTGGCAGCTACATTATTAGCAGGTACCAGTCTTGCATTATTTTCGTGCAACAATGGTGCGTACGATATGGATCCAAGCACTACTAACCCCGCATTGAACCCGCTCGATCCATCAAGCGGTGTTACTGTGTATCTGGGTACTATGAAGGCTTCTATCAATGGTACGATGACTGAGTTTTACCCTGCATACTACGTAAGCCCTATTGAAAATGAGTTTGCTATTACAGGTACCCGTGGTAAGGATAAATTTCCGGCACATACCATTAACATAGGTATTTTCAATTTTCAAAATATTAAGGAGTTTAATAGCGAATTTAGATATCAGTTTAAAGACACTACTCTTGCTGATACTATGGTGACGGTAGAATACGCTCCCAAAGATAAATTTGAAGTTGTTTTAAATGGTAATGAAAGCGGCAATCTGAGGGGTACATTCAGTGGTACAGTGTATAGGGTCTGGCCTGTAGCCAATGCCAAAGACTCAATCGTTATCAAAAAAGGGGAATTTTATGTTCCTAAACACGATCTACCTCAATAAACAATAACGGTATTAAATTTTTAAAATATATAACCGGCCTTATGGGCCGGTTTTTTATTATATATGTTCGCTAAACTTTTATCATGCAGGCCATTGCCTTATCTTTGCACTTCCAAATTTTAAAATTTAAAGCATGTTACAACTTCCAAACCAAACTAATTTTTACAAAGGAAAAGTGCGTGACGTTTATACAATAGCCGATAAATATCTGGTAATGCTGGTAAGCGACCGTATCTCTGCTTTCGATGTAGTACTACCAAGGCCTATACCGTATAAGGGACAAGTGCTTAACCAAATTGCAGCGCTTTCGCTGGAGTCTACAAAAGACATAATTCCTAACTGGGTTATCAAATCACCTCTTCCCAATGTATCGATAGGTTACAATTGCGAAACTTACCCAATTGAAATGGTTATACGTGGCAATATGACCGGCCATGCATGGCGTACCTATAAAAGCGGTAAGCGCGAATTATGTGGTGTACCATTGCCTGAGGGTTTGAAAGAAAATGATTTTTTTGCTGAGCCTATTATTACGCCAACAACTAAGGCACATGTAGGACATGATGAGGATATTTCTCGTGAAGAGATTATTAAGCAAGGCCTGATACCTGAAAAGGAATACGAACAACTGGAAAAATATACACGTGCATTGTTTGAGCGTGGACGTGAAATAGCTAAAGAACGCGGATTGATACTTGTAGATACCAAATATGAATTTGGTAAAATAGGCGATACTATCTACCTGATAGATGAGATACATACACCCGATTCTTCACGCTATTTCTATATGGAGGGTTTTGAAGAACGCCAGGAAAAGGGTGAACCTCAAAAACAGCTTTCTAAAGAATTTGTTCGCGAATGGTTGATGGAAAATGGTTTCCAGGGTAAAGAGGGGCAGGAAATTCCGGAAATGACTAATGATGTAGTGAACCGTATCTCTGAGCGTTATATTGAGCTATACGAACATGTAACAGGTAAGACCTTTGTAAAGGAAGACGTGAATGAAGAAGAGATAGTTGCAAAGATTACTAAAGAGCTGGAACATCTGCCACCGGTACCTCAGCCAATAGGTACACTGTAAATTGTTCATTTATTTTAATTCGTAACGACATTGACTGCAACACAACATAGGGTAATCCGCGCGCCAAAAGGCAACCAGCTGAATTGCAAAAACTGGATAACTGAAGCGGCCTACCGCATGATACAGAACAACCTGGATCCTGAAGTGGCTGAACGCCCTGAAGACCTGGTAGTGTATGGTGGTATAGGTAAAGCCGCACGCAATTGGGAGAGCTTCGATAAAATTTTAAGCTCACTGAAAGACCTCAATGAAGATGAAACTTTATTGGTTCAATCAGGCAAGCCAGTTGGTATCCTTCGTTCGCATAAAGATGCGCCGCGTG
>CBFGNI010000299.1:0-2816 GCA_965650105.1 uncultured bacterium
GCTGTAGCCAATATAGTAGGTGGTACCATTGTGATACCACATACCCGCAGGGCTGCAGAATATTGGGAAGAACTTCAAAAGAGTAATCAATAAAATAAAAAAGCCCTGTAAATTGCAGGGCTTCCTGTTTATATCGTATAAATTTTTTAGGCTTTCACCAACCAGTTATGGGTATCTTCTTTACGACCATAACGTATATCATTCAATTCCTGTTTTAACCAGTTTGCAATTTTCCATTCGTTAACATCAGGCAACTTCATGTGGTTTTCATGGTAAGTAAGCTCTGATATGAAAGATATTGAAGCCGCCGTGCCTGTACCAAAGGCTTCTTTCAGTTCACCTTTATTGTAAGCCTCAACCATTTCGTCGATACTGATCTGGCGTTCCTCAACCGTGATGCCTTTTTCACGCATTACAGTGATGGCGCTGTCGCGCGTTACACCTGCCAAAATGGTATCGCTAAGGGCAGGAGTTATTACTTTATCGCCAATAACAACGAAGAAGTTCATCGTGCCAATTTCCTGAACATATTTATGGTCGAAACCATCTGTCCATAGTATTTGGTCATACCCCATTTTGCGGATCTCTTGTGTAGGGTACATGCTGGCGCCATAGTTGCCCGCTGCTTTGGTAAAACCAATACCGCCGGGGAATGCACGTACATACCTATCCTGAACGAAAATGGATACAGGTTTGGAGTAATATGGACCTGCAGGGCTGGTAATAATTATGAACATGAACTTTTCAGCGGGCTTTACGCCGATAAATTCATCGATAGCCAACATAAACGGGCGTATATATAATGAAGTATTTTCACCTGTAGGTATCCATGCTTTGTCCAGTTCAACCAACTGGCGCATACCTTCCACAAACAATTCTTCAGGTACATCGGGCATAGCCATACGGTTAGCAGAACGGTTCATGCGTTTCCAGTTATCTACCGGACGGAAGATAACTGCATTGCCTTCCTGGTCTTTATACGCCTTTACACCTTCGAATATAGCCTGGCCATAGTGCATAAAAGTGGTGGCCGGGCTTAGCTGAAGTTTATCGAATGGCATTATTTCCGGTTGCTTCCACTCGCCGTTTTCATAGTAACAAACTAACATGTGGTCGGAATATAACTTACCAAACTGTATGTTATCTGGGTTAAGTTGGCTGATCCTGCTCTTGTCAGTTTTTTTCACAACAATGTCATAAGTGGAAACGCTCATAATTACCTGATTAGAAAACCTAAAAACGATTAATTTCGCTGCAAAGAAACAAAAAAAAAAATTAAGGCCTTTTGCCCCATATAATCAGCATTATGAGCGATCTTCCTGATATATTGAATACACCCGTTGTTACCAGTAATTGGGATATGTTTTGGCAGGCAAAAGAACTACCACAACAAGTAGCAGATGTATTAGTATTGACACGGCCCTACGAAACCGGTAGCATGGAGGAAACACAATTGCATAAGATGCTGCAAGCCTGCATGCTGGATATAAGGCAATGCCATATTTCACATATAGGTGCAGATGATAATATTGCATGGCACCAGTTAAGAGATGCTGCCATGCCTAAAGCGGTGCTATTACTTGGTGTACACCCGCAACAGTTAGGTGTTAGCGCTATGTTCCGTTTGTTTATCCCCAACAATTTTGATGAACGTATTTGGATAGCTGCACCATCGCTTGGGGAGTTGGAACAACAACCTGAGGCCAAAAAACAACTTTGGGTGAACGGCCTGAAGCCTGTATTTGTAGATAAAAGCACAGGTATATTTTAACCTTGCCTACCGCGCAAGACATATTAACACAATATTGGGGCTATGGGCATTTTCGCCCCGGCCAGGAAGAAATTATACAAAATGTAATAGCACGCAAAGATGTATTAGCCTTGCTTCCTACCGGTGGCGGTAAATCGCTTTGCTACCAGGTACCTGCACTAATGCAGGACGGTATTTGCCTGGTTGTCTCTCCACTCATTTCGCTAATGCAGGACCAGGTAAAGCAACTGACCGATAAAGGCATAATGGCTGCTGCCATATATGCAGGTATGCATTATAATGATGTAAGGCGAACGCTGGAGAATATGCAGTATGGCCCATATAAATTGCTATATGTATCGCCTGAGCGTTTGCAATCAGACCAGTTCCAGGATTACCTGCCTACGCTTAATTTGAGTATGGTGGCTGTTGACGAAGCCCACTGTGTATCTCAATGGGGGCATGATTTCAGGCCCGACTACCTGAAAATTGCAGCACTAAGAAACATATTTGACGATGTTCCATTTTTGGCCCTTACGGCATCGGCTACACAAAAAGTGCAGGGAGATATTGTAGAGCAATTACATTTAAAACAGCCCGTTGTTGTAAGCCAGAGCTATGAGCGCAAAAATATTTTTTACCAGGTAACCTATACCGAAAATAAGAACGCCACTCTGCTGCAACAACTATATGAAGCAAAAGGAACAGCTATAGTCTATTGCCGAAGCCGCAGGCAAACGGAAACTACAACTAAGTATCTGCAACAACACAATATAAAAGCGCTAAGTTACCATGCAGGTATGGGCAGGGATAAGCGTGCCGACAACCAGAAAGAATGGACAAATGGTAATGATGTAGTGATGGTAGCTACTACCGCGTTTGGTATGGGTATTGATAAACCCGATGTACGCCTGGTAGTGCATTATGATGCCCCTGATCATCTGGAGGGTTATTACCAGGAATCGGGCCGCGCAGGCAGGGATGGTAAACCCGCGCGTGCAGTACTGTTTTATAATAATATTGACCTAAACAGGTTGAAAGATAGCGTTACGCTCAACTTTCCGCC
>CBFGNI010000300.1:0-2772 GCA_965650105.1 uncultured bacterium
TGTTTATCGGGTTGTTCTCATTCATAATGATTGGCATAATATCCATATCCAGTTAGCGCTTATTAAAAGCAAGGTAAGCACCAGCCATACGGGGTGTTTCCTTATCTTAACATCAAGGTTAATGTAGTATTTGAATAATGAATTCCGTTTTTTAATTGCATCATACATAAGCCATATAGGCAAAGCGGTCAATGCTATAAACGCAAAATACCCCAGGCTATTCAGTCTGAATGCATCTACAAATCTACCATCTAGTATAGCTTGTATTGCATGTGTTGTACCACATGCTGGGCAGGGTATTTTCAACACTCTTTTAAAAATGCATACGTCATAATATACACCTTTTCTAAAGGCATTGATACCAACCCATACCCAACCCGCTATTACCAGCACTGTAACAAAACGATAAAATCTTTTTGTTGCATTCAATAACAATGCTATAAATATTGAGTATTAGTAAGTGAGAGCCATTTGCACTTTCTGGATATTCATTTCTTTGGTCTTACCCATTATCAGGAACCAATCGATAATGGTCCAGATGCCCAGGCCACCACAGGTAAGTAACTTAACAATTTTTTTTTTTTTTTTTCGTAGAATAAAGAGATCTACACCCAGGCTGCCAGCAAGAAGCGATACGATAAGCATAATAGTTGGGTCTTTCAAATTAGCTGATTGGAGAGCCAGAAATTTTGAATCATCGGCCTGATTCAACATTTCTTTTACCATGCCTATTTGATAGCCTTCGAAAAATTTGCTGTGCGACATTAAATACATGTCAACTTTTTGACTGTCCATAAGGAAGGGTTGTGTGATTTTAAGCCCGCAAAATATAATCTTTTTGGTGAAATGCTAGTACTAGGAAGGATTTTTTGCTACTTACTCAAGGTTATCTTACTTCCTCACCATCAAATAAATCCCTACACAAGACAAAGCAATACCAACCAGTTGCTTTGTACTAATCTGCTCTTTGAACAGCCAATAGCCGGTAACTACACTTATGGCTATGATGCCCACGTACATTAGAGGCATCACTTTCGAAAAATCGCCGCCACTGGCAAAAGCGTACATAAAGGTTATGGTAGCTAACCCCAGCGATGCACCGGCCCCGCACATCCATAGCAGGTCTTTACCTGTTGTAGCTTGCAACGAGGTTTTATTTTTCAAATACCCAAACCCGAGTATCGCCAACAATATAATAGCGGAGCTGAGGTTGATGATAAAGCCGCTCAATACCGCATTTGAAGAGGTGGATAGTTGTTTCAGTATAATATCGTGTATGCTGTACAGTATTATTGTGAATACAGATAATGTGATCCAGTTCATATAATTAGGTTGATATACCAGGTTTTTTTAATAACTGTGCCTTGGTCTGGCATCAATTTTAAGGGCATACTACAAAAAAACTGTATTATATGAGAGCATTCGGTATTATCCTGGTCATTGTAGGTATATTAATGATGGTGTTCAGCAGCATCAATTTTACAACAAAAGAAAAAGTGGTCGATCTGGGTCCTTTAGAGGTCAATAAAGAAAAAGAGCACAGTGTAGGCTGGCCGGTATATGTAGGCGGTATTGTATTGCTGGGCGGTATTGGGCTTATTGTAGCCGGCAAAAAGAAATAATTGTATTATTTATTGTATATTTGTTATTGAATTGATGGCAACAAAAAATGGTGCGGCTTTTGAACCGCACCTTTTAAACAATCTATCAAAAAGAAAAAGTTCTTTATTTTTTTGGCATCAGCACTTCATTGATAACATGCGTTACGCCATTGCTCGATATAACATCGGCAGTAGTTACTTCCGCATTGTTTATCATTACTTTACCGTCTTTCACGGTTACTTTCAGTTCTTCGCCTTGTACTGTTTTCAGCATTTGGCCATCCTGAAGGTCGGCAGCTTTAAGTGCACCCGGTACTACGTGGTAGGTAAGGATATCTTTCAGTTTCGCTTTGTTTTCGTCCATCATCACTTTATCAACAGTGCCTGCGGGCAGTTTATCGAAAGCTGCATTCGTAGGGGCAAAAACGGTGAAGGGGCCTGCGCCTTTTAGTGTTTCCACCAAGTCGGCTTGTTTTACAGCAGCTACAAGGGTAGTGTGTTCGTTCGAATTCATAGCGTTATCCACTATGTCTTTCGATGGAACCATCATAGCGCCGCCTACCATTACACCTTCTTCAGCAGGTGGTGCGGTTTCGGTCATCATGGTAGTATCAGTGGTAGTTTCAGTCGTGCTTTCTGAATTGCCGCAGGAAACCATAGCCAGTGTCATTGCTGCAACGACTGAAAGGCTTAAGATGTGTTTTTTCATAATTTGTTGTTGAGATTTGTTCAGTTTGAGATATATACGAAACAACAATGATTATGGATTGGTGCTGCAATTTGTATCTCAATTCGCTTGAAATCAATCAATTAAGTGGATTGTTGATTTTACTGGCAGAAAAATAATTTTTTTTATTTTTTCATTTTTTCAACAAAATTGAACAATAAAGATGAAAATGATTAATGTGTGAATGGAAGGTTACTTTTTACGGGCGCTGCGATAATCCTTATAACTGTTTGATTTTGTTTTGCCTGTGGTTGTTTTGCTATCAGGTTCTTTAGGCGGTGCTGATTGGGTAGCTGGTGTTTTAGGTTTGGCCTTAGGAATGTAGTTCTTATTAGTAGCAGGTTTTGTGCGGTCATCGGTATGTGTCTTGCTTGATGTGGAGACCATTTGCATCATCTCATCTACTTCGGGCTGGGTAAAGTACCGCCAGTGGCCAACAGGTAA
>CBFGNI010000301.1:0-2771 GCA_965650105.1 uncultured bacterium
TCTTCAGGTAATTGTTCCAGCAATGTAGCAAACTGTTCCACATCTGCCCAGTATTTATTCAGCAATGCTTCCCAGGCCTGTTGTGTTTTTATTTCAGGGTGGTGAAAGCTATACTCATCTTTACCGTTCAGCGGCCCGCCCTGCAGCACTTTCAGCACAATATCCAGGTAGTAGTACATGTGGTAGGTAAGGGTAAGTATGCTGTTCACGTCGCGCACCTTAGCATTGGCTTCCTCGTGGCTTACATCAGCAAGCGTGTCTTTCAGGTTCACGCAGGTCCAGTTGCCACCGAAGTGTACATCGCGAAAGTGTTTGGCCATTTGTTGCGGCAGTGTCATCAGTTGCTGCGTTTTAACCCACGTTTCATAAAAGCAACCAGCATGATGCCTATACCTACACCTACCATTGCACCTTTATAAGTATCGGGCAGTTCAGGATAAAAATGGCCAATGATCTGTGCAGCTACACTTATAAGCAAGCCCACCGAAAGTATAACGAGGGTCTTTTTATTCAGTTTGCTCATGGTTGTTTTTACTGAATACAAAGCTAAAATATATTCTGTGATAAAAACACAGGTTACGTACCCACTTTCAGCCAGCCTGTTATGCTCATACGCGGCTTGTTGGTCAGCAGTACTTCGTGCGCCAGTTCCTGGCTTTTAAAAAACACGCTTTTCCCATTTACAGGCGCTATGTTTTGAACATCGCCATCCGCATGGTGTATGCATAGTTCGCCGCCATCGCCCTGCTGCCAGCCCTCATTCAGGTAAATGATCATGGAGTATTTGCGGCTGTTGTTATTGCGAAACTGGTCGATATGTTTCTTATAATAGCTGCCCGTGTCGTAAAGGGTATAATGAAATTCATAACCGGTAATACCCGTATAGCAGGTACTGTTCAAATGCGCTACAAAGGCGTCCATTCGCCCGAAGAATTCATTTTCAAAGGGGTCGTTATGCTTCTTGTCCAGCCAATAGATCCTGTCACCCCTTAAAAGCGTATTGAATGCAACTGCCGCGCTATTGCCAGTGCCCGCCTGTAACAGTAGCTTATCGTTATGCATGCGCATGAGGTTCGCTTTCAGGTTATCGGACAACGTAGGGCTCAAAAAGTTATCTGCTATACCCACATTATTGTCGATATAGCTGTTCAAAAGGGCATCGAAAGATGTATGCAAGTAAAAAGGAGGTATTAGTACCCGTGAAAGCTGATTGCTATGGCCAAATGTATATAATAAACTAACCATGGCAAATTCATTTTATGCTACTGCCATAATCTGTTCTTCGCTAAACCCGCAGGTATAAGACGTATTTGATTTCCTTAATTTTGCAATATGGATAGCAGGCTTATTCAACGGTCAGATTTTAGCGCAGAGCTAAAGCTTAAAGGCTTTAAAGTGTACGAAGTAGATTGCACCAGCAATATTGTGCGCACCTACAACCGTAAAGATTTCTATAAGATATGCCTGAATATTGGCACTAATATTATTCACTATGCCGACAGAACTTACGAAACCGAAGGGCCTATACTTTTCTTTGGCAACCCGCACATACCTTATTCCTGGGAGATAGTTTCCTCCTCTTACAGCGGTTTTGCCTGCCTCTTTACCGACGATTTCCTGAAGCTGAGCGAGCGCTCGGAAAGCCTACAACAGTCGCCATTATTTAAAATTGGTGGTACACCTATCCTCAATCTTGATAATGACCAAACTGCCTTTATCATCACCCTGTTCAGGAAAATGATTGCCGAGCAGGAAACCAACTACACCTACAAAGACGACCTGATACGCAATTACATCAATGTATTGATACACGAGGCGATGAAGATACAGCCGTCCGATAATTACTCGCAACACAAGAACGCCTCTTCGCGCATCACCTCCGTATTTTTCGATCTGCTGGAACGCCAGTTTCCCATTGAGAACACGGAACACCCGCTTCAATTAAAAACCGCTCAGGATTTCGCACAAAGCCTTTCCATACACGTCAATCACCTGAACCGTGCTGTAAAGGAAGTAACAGGCAAACCTACTACCGCCCATATATCGGAGCGGATAATTACCGAAGCAAGGGCATTGTTGCAACATACCGACTGGAGCGTGGCCGATATAGCCTACTCTCTTGGTTTTGAATATCCTACCTATTTCAACAATTATTTCAAACGAATGACAGGCACTACCCCAAAACTACTCAGGGCTTAGATTGTTTGATTTTCTTAACAATTGGTTTGATAATTATTAGCAGCAACGTTACCTGCAAGGCTACCTTTGCTGTGTACTATTATTAATGAACCCGCTTTGCGCAGGCAAGGTATGTAAGCATCTCAAAACAAACATGAAAAAGAGAACACTGGGGAAAAGCAATTTAGAAGTATCGGCCATAGGGCTGGGCTGTATGGGCATGAGCTTTGCCTATGGGCAGCCTAAGGATAAAAAAGAAATGATAGCACTGCTGCGTGCAGCGGTAGAAAAAGGTGTTACCTTTTTTGATACGGCTGAAGTATATGGCCCCTTTACAAACGAAGAACTGCTGGGTGAAGCCCTGGCGCCACTGCGCAATAAAGTGGTCATAGCTACAAAGTTTGGCTTTAAAGAAGCCGGGCCTGGCAGGTGGTCAGACCTCGATAGCCGCCCCGAACATATAAGGGAAGTTGCTGAAGCATCGCTTAAGCGGTTGAAGACGGATGTGATAGACCTGTTCTACCAGCACCGTGTTGATCCTAACGTACCTATTGAAGATGTAGCCGGTACTGTGAAAGACCTGATACAGGAAG
>CBFGNI010000302.1:0-2735 GCA_965650105.1 uncultured bacterium
GTGCTCATCGTATTCAGCTACTGCTTCTACAAGCTGTGCACGCCAGTGGTTAGCTTCTTCCATCATATCTGCAGGCACTTCACCTTCAGTATGGGTCATGCCTTGCGTAGCGTCATCCCATATTACTGATTTCATACGGATAAGATCTACCACGCCTTTGAAGTTATCTTCAGCACCGATAGGCAATTGAAGCGGTACAGATTTAGCACCCAGCATATCGCGTACCTGCTGAACCACCATCAGGAAGTCGGCACCGATACGGTCCATTTTGTTTACGAAACCAATACGGGGAACTTTGTAACGGTTAGCCTGGCGCCAAACTGTTTCAGATTGAGGCTCAACGCCATCAACCGCAGAGAACAGGGCAACAAGACCATCCAGTACACGCATAGAACGTTCTACCTCAACGGTAAAATCCACGTGGCCCGGAGTATCGATAATGTTGAACTTGTATTTTTTAGAATCTGGAGTGGGCTTGCCCTGTACCATAGGGAAGTTCCAGAAACAGGTAGTAGCAGCCGAAGTGATGGTAATACCACGCTCTTGCTCCTGCGCCATCCAGTCCATGGTAGCTGCACCCTCGTGTACTTCACCTATTTTGTGATTTACACCTGTGTAATAAAGGATACGTTCAGTAGTAGTGGTTTTACCGGCATCGATGTGCGCTGCAATACCAAAGTTGCGCTGTAAGCGTAAGTCTGCCATTGTTTACAATTATTGAATTAGAATTAAATATTTTTCAAAATGAGGTGCGAAGGTACGTATTTAATATGAATTCAGGAAATATGAAATGGTATATTTCAAAGGGTAAAGGGCTCGAATTGGCGGGAGTTTTATATTCGTTTTTTATTCGTTATGATTTAACAGTTTCATAATAACTAAAGGCGATAAATTTGATGTACAGACAATAAAACAGAGAATATAAACGCTATGAAATTCAAATTGCTCCCCGTTGTTTTTACAGCTGCAATCACTTCGATGGCAACTTTTTATATAGCAGCTAAATACCATGATGAGTTGCCTTTTACCTCGCTGAGCAGCCACCAATTGCCGGTAAACTATACACATTTTACCGGTAATACTACAGTAGCCAGTGGACAGCCTATCGATTTCCAGCTTGCAGCAGAGGCTTCTGTAAAGGCTGTAGTACATGTAAAAACGCAAACAAAGGCACGCGCTGTAACTGCGCAGGATATATTTGGCTTTGGACAGCAATACTATATTCCCCCGCAAATGGGCTCCGGCTCAGGAGTAATCGTATCGCCCGATGGTTATATTGCTACTAATAACCACGTAGTAGCAGGAACCGATAGGGTGACCGTGACCTTTAACGACCGCCTGACAGCTACCGCAAGAGTGGTGGCGACTGACGCATCGACAGATATAGCATTACTGAAAGTGGATGAAAAAGATTTGCCATATATGGAATTTGGCAATTCGGACGATGTAAAACTAGGGCAATGGGTATTGGCCGTAGGCTACCCTCTTTCGCTGGATGCGACAGTGACAGCAGGCATAGTAAGCGCCAAGGGGCGTTCACTGGGTATTAACCGTACCCAATCTGCATCGGCTATTGAAGCATTTATACAAACCGACGCTGCTGTGAACCCTGGCAATAGCGGTGGTGCGCTTGTAAACACTAATGGCCAGCTGATAGGCATCAATTCTGCCATAGCCTCTCCTACCGGCTCTTATGCCGGTTATTCTTATGCCATACCATCAAACATTGTGAAAAAAGTAGTGAACGACCTGATGCAATATGGGTCGGTACAACGCGCTTATATAGGTATTGAATACCTGGACAGAAAAACATTTTCGCCACAACAATTAGCGCAATTGGGTATTGATAGAAATGACGGTGTATATATAGCAGGTATAATGCCGGGCAGCGGAGCAGCAAGTGCGGGACTGCAAAAGGGAGATTATATCATTCGTATAAATGATGCAGATGTGCATACGGAACCTCAGTTGCAGGAACAGGTAGCACGCTTTAAGCCAGGCGATAATATAAGTGTTACCTATATGCATAAAGGTGAAGTAAAAACTACCACAGTACAAATGAAAAACCTGCAGGGTAATACTAGTATTATAAAAAACAATGCAATGACAGGCCGGTTATTGGGTGCTACTTTAAGGCCTGTAAACGGAGGAGAAAAAAGTAAATATGGCATATCGAACGGTGTGGTTGTTACGGAGATAACAGATGGTGCCATAGCAAACCAAACAAACATGCGTAAAGGATTTATTATAACCAGTGTTAATGAGAAGGAAGTAGCTAGTGCTGATGACCTGCAAAAAATAATAGCCAGTAGTGGCGGCCGCGCACAGATAGCCGGTTTTTACCCTGGCATGAAGGGAATGTATTACTATGGTATTAATGATGCAGAAGGGCTATCTGACGAACAATGATTTAAATCTCAATATTAACGAAGGCACCACAACTGTGGTGCCTTACCTTTTCAGGCATTATGTTTGTACTAAACTTAGCCTGATTGAAGTATTTTATATAATTTCAGCCCCAGTAAAAACATTATAATTAGTTATTTGCAAACCATAATTGATCCCAGATAGTGAATTCAGTTTATATTACCCGTCTTTCCAAGTTTTTCCCGAATGATCCTGTATCGAACGACGAAATGGAAAGCATTTTAGGAATGGTGAATGACAAGCCATCTAAAGCACGTGCAATTGTTCTCCGTAACAATGGAATTAAAAAACGTTACTATGCTTACCGC
>CBFGNI010000303.1:0-2719 GCA_965650105.1 uncultured bacterium
GGCTTAAAAAAACACCAGGAAAGAATACTGGAATTGATGAGCGACATTATCATGAATTCCGATTTTAAACAAAGTGAACTGGATAAGATCAGGAAACGTACTTTATCGGGCCTGGAGGCTGAAAAGAACGAGCCTGACGCTATGTTGGCCAACGTAACTGCGGTTATCAACTATGGCACACAGCACCCTTATGGCGAAATAGCAACAGAAAAAACCGTAAGTAACGTTACACAAGCTGCCGTACAGAAGTATTACAACACATACTTCCGCCCCAATGTAGCTTATATGGCTATTGTGGGCGATGTAACCGCCGCTGAAATAAAGCCATTGATAGAAAAGTATTTTGGCAGCTGGCAAAAAGCGGAGGTTCCTGTTACTAAATATAGTAACCCTACTCCACCTGCAACTACTAAAGTAGCTTTTGTACCACGCGATGCCGCTGTACAAAGTGTTATTAATGTTACCTACCCTGTCGATCTGCAGCACGGCACTCCCGATGTTATTAAAGCTAAAGTGGCCAACTCCATATTGGGTGGTGGTTCTAATGGCCGTCTGTTCCTTAACCTGCGCGAAAAACACGGCTGGACTTATGGTTCATACTCGTCTATTATGCAAGACGAGCTAAAAGGTAACTTCCGCGCATACGCTAAATGCCGCAACGCGGTAAGTGATAGTTCGGTTGGTGAGATCATCAGCGAAATGCGCCACATACAAAATGAAAAAGTAAGCGCTGAAGAACTGCAAAATCATCTCACTAATATGTCAGGTGCTTTTGCTATTAGCCTGGAAAGCCCGCAAACGGTAGCGCAATACGCTATCAATATCGAGCGTTACCACATGCCTAAAGATTACTACCAGAACTACCTTAAAAATCTAAATGCAGTTACTGCTGAAGATGTACAGGCCATTGCTAAAAAGTACATTCACCCCGATAATGCTAATATAATAGTGGTAGGCAGCAAGGATGAGGTAGCTAAAACACTGGCTAAATACTCTAAGGCTGAAGTAGCTTACTACGATAATTACGGTCAGCCTATAGCCGCTAAAACAGCCGCTGCTGTGCCATCAAATGTTAGTGCCGGCGATGTGATGAAAAAATATATCGCTGCCATCGGTGGTGAAAAAGCCGTCATGAGCATTAAGGATATAAAAACAATCAGCAAAGGCAAAGTAAGCATGGGCGATCGTGAAATGGAACTGACTATTACGGAACTAAAAAAAGCACCCGCACAAATGAAATCGGTAGTAGAAGGCATGGGTATGGTATTGCAGAAAAAAGTATTTGATGGTGAAAAAGGATACCAGGAAGCCGGAGGGCAAAAAGCTGCTTTGGCTGGCGAAGAAATAATGTCCGCAAAGGAAGAAGCAGATATTTATGCCGATCTGCACCCTGAAAAGTATAATATTAAACGTACCCTGAAAGGTATAGAGCAAGTAAATGGTTCCGATGCTTACGTAATAGATGTAGTTGATGGCGCTAACGCCAAAGCCGTTGAATACTATGATGTTAAATCTGGCCTACTGGTAAAAGAAACTAAAAATGAAGACGATGGACAAGGTAATATGGTGCCTATTAGTACCGAATACAGCAACTATCGGGAAGTAGCAGGTACAAATGGTTATAAAATACCATTTACTTTAAAGCAGAATGGCCCGATGCCTATTACTGTAAACGTGGAAACTGTAGAAATAAATAAAGGTATCCCGGCCACTGAATTTAATTAACAGGGTCAGATATTACATATTCTTATAAGCCGTGCCATGATGGCGCGGCTTATTTTATTATCTATAGTTACATCAAGCTTAAATATCAATTTTATCAGTGCATAAGCGGGTCTTTATTCTTAACTTTGCGCAAATCGAAATCGGAAATTATGGCAGAGACCCTGCAAAAAGTGATTGAAGAAAACAGGCAAGGGGAAGCGTTTGCCCCTTTCACAATCGAACCTAATCAATACAGTAAGAAATTTTATATAGAAAGCTATGGCTGCCAGATGAACTTCAGCGATAGCGAAATAGTGGCTTCAATTCTTAACGAAGGTGGCTATGGCGCTACCCGCAATTTTGAAGAGGCTAGCCTTATACTCATCAATACTTGCTCCATACGCGAGAAGGCAGAACAAACGGTTCGCGAACGCCTGAAAGCTTTCAGAAAAGTAAAACAACGCAACCCCGGTATGCTGGTGGGCGTATTAGGCTGCATGGCTGAACGTCTGAAGTCTAAATTTCTGGAGGAAGAGAAGCTGGTAGATATAGTAGTAGGCCCTGACGCCTACCGCAGCTTACCTGGCCTTGTAGAAGAAGCACAAAGCGGCCAGAAAATGGTAAATGTGTTGCTAAGCCGCGATGAAACCTATGCTGATATTGCTCCTGTGCGGTTAGATAGTAATGGCGTGAGTGCTTTTGTAAGTATTATGCGTGGTTGCAATAATATGTGCACCTTCTGCGTAGTGCCTTTCACACGGGGCCGCGAACGCAGCCGCGACGCGCAAAGCATAGTAAAGGAATGTAAAGACCTTTTTGAAAATGGCTACCGCGAGGTGACCTTGCTTGGGCAAAATGTAGATAGCTACCACTACCAGGTGCAGGATAACGAGGCGGTCACATTTGCCAAATTATTGGAAATGGTGGCCAATATATCTCCCATGTTACGGGTTCGTTTCAGCACATCTCACCCTAAAGATATTACCGATGATGTTCTGGAAACGATGTCTAAATA
>CBFGNI010000304.1:0-2718 GCA_965650105.1 uncultured bacterium
CACCACTCATGCCTATCTGCGGGCGTTTTACCCATTCAGTCAATTCATCCAGTTGTTTGCGGGTATATTCAGCAGCGCCGGGTACCGCAATAGCAAGTATTGTTTCTGCTTCGCTGAATACTTTGAACTCCACCTGGTTCAGTATATCGGCATATACTTTACCTTCTGCTTTCAGGTTTTGCAGTTTCATTTCAAAACGGATATCAGGCTTGTCATTACCGTAGTGCCACATTGCGTCGTCCCAACTCATGCGAGGAAAGGCCTCCTGTATATGTACGCCCTTTATTTCGCTGAACACATGCTTAAATAGGCCTTCAAATGTTTGCAATATATCTTCCTGCTCCACAAATGCCATTTCGCAATCTATCTGTGTAAACTCAGGTTGCCTATCGGCACGAAGATCTTCATCACGGAAGCATTTTACTATTTGGTAATAGCGGTCGTACCCGGCTACCATCAGCAATTGTTTGAAGGTTTGCGGGCTTTGTGGCAGGGCATAAAACTGGCCTTCGTTCATACGTGAAGGAACCACGAAATCGCGTGCGCCTTCCGGCGTTGATTTAATGAGGAAAGGCGTTTCAATATCCCAAAAGCCCTGGGCATCCATATAATTGCGTACTGCACGGTTTACTTTATAACGCAATTCCATATTGCGGCGCAAAGTTGGACGGCGAAGATCGAGGTAGCGATACTTCATACGCAGTTCGTCACCACCATCGGTATCTTCTTCAATAGTAAAGGGAGGCACCGATGCCATATTCATGATAGCAAAATCAGTGACTTCTATTTCTATATCGCCGGTAGGTATTTTGGCGTTTTTATTACTACGCTCTATTACTTTGCCCTGCACTTGTATTACATACTCACGACCAAGCGGAGTTGCGTCTAAGCTGTTATTCAGCGATTCGTTGAAAAATAATTGCGTAATGCCGTAGCGATCACGCAGATCGACGAAAGTAATGCTACCAAATTTGCGGATAGTTTGCACCCAGCCAGCCAGTTTAACCTCGTTGCCAACGTGCTGCATGCGCAGCTCGCCGCAAGTATGTGTACGATACATATAAAATTGCTTTGAAAACGGCTGCAAGATAATGTGATTTAACCGATTGGCATGGATTTTACGACTTAACGATACATGGCTACCCAAAAGAAACACAAAGCATTACGTATCATACTTATATCTGTAGGTGTCCTGATATTGGTTTTAGGCTGCGTTGCCTGGTATTTTGCATCTAATTATGAAAAACTGATCAAGAAGCGCCTGCCTGTATGGGTGGCTAAAGCAACTGACAGTGTTTATAATGTTTCGGTAGAGGATATTAATATCAGCTTGTTTACCCGTAGTGTAACCATAAAAAACGCACAATTTTGGCCCGATAGCAGTAAAGCCGGTAAGAAACGTATTTACGATGCGGGTATGGGAACTACATTTGTTTTGAATGTGGCTGAAATAAGAGCAAGCGGTATAGATTGGTCACAGATCATTTCAGAGAAAGAGATCAATTGTAATAGCCTTGAAATATTTAAGCCTAAACTACAGGTAATAACTGCCAATGTGGATACTCTGGCTGATACTGCAAAGAAAGAAGCAAAACAAAAGATAGAGAAGATCAGCTTCGGTCACATCGCGTTTATAGACCCTGAAATAACACTCATTAATAAGAAAGACAGCGTTGTAGCTACTTACAATATAAAAGGTGGCAGAACTGATGTACACAACTGGGTATTTGATCCGCAGCAACCTAAGCAGAAAGGTAATATCCTGTATTCAGAATACATCACTTCGCAGATAGATACTGTTTATTTCAAAACCAAAGACGGCATTTACGATATTACAGCTGCAGATATAAATATTTCCAGCAAAGACCAGACTGTTAACGCTAAAAACTTCAGGGTACATACGGCCTTAAGCAATGAAGAATTTCATAAACGAATAGGACACCAAAAAGATATTTATTCTGTTCACTTTCCTAGTATTGAGATTGAAGGGTTAGAATTAAATAAGATACTTGATGAAGGTGCCATAATTATTGAAAATGCAAAGCTTGATCATTCTTCTGTGGAGATATTTCACAGCAGGTTGCCTCCACCTGATTTAACCAGCAAGATGGGCAATTACCCTAACCAGCTTATTCAGAAATTACCTTTCCCTCTTTACCTGAAGCAAGTAACCATAAGTGCCGGTCATTTTAAATATACCGAGGTAAGTGATGTGACCCGGTTGGCCGGTAGTTTCCATATAGAACAAATGCATGGTACGGTAACCAATGCTACCAATATGCCCCAGCACCTGGCTAAAAGCACAAGTTGTATTGCCGACCTGAAAGGAAAATTTATGAACAAAAGCGACATGGCTGCGGTGTTCAATTTTAGCCTTACTGATAAAGCAGGTGCATTTGATGTAAAGGGCACACATACCAACCTGGACGCATCTCAACTAAATGAAATAGCTAAAGCCCTGGGCAACGTGAGTATTGATAGCGTAAAGATCAGCAAGGTTAATTTTCATGTGAGTGGTAATGAGAATGAAGGGAAAGCAGAA
Organism: uncultured bacterium; assembly: GCA_965650105.1. Lineage (GTDB taxonomy): Bacteria > Bacteroidota > Bacteroidia > Chitinophagales > Chitinophagaceae > Polluticoccus. Next base: position 2,543 of record CBFGNI010000304.1, read on the forward strand.
ATCACCATGCTTTATAAGAACCTTAATGTAACCCTACTGGATGCTAAGGGGGGGGATACCACTAATGACAAGCAAGGATTATCGCTATTAGCTGATGCATTGCTGATACATGACAATAACCCTATGCCCGGACAGGCAGTAAGGGTAGGCATCTCTTACCAGAAACGCAACCCTTA
>CBFGNI010000305.1:0-2711 GCA_965650105.1 uncultured bacterium
ATGGACCTTATGATCCTGATGCAAGTACCCTAGGCCAATATATAAGAACAATATCTCAGGTTCCTCTTTCCGGTCCGGGGGCATCTTATTCATATAATGGAGGTTATAGCCCGTCCGATCCTATTTCTGGTACAGGGAGAGATTATAGTGTAAACCCGGTTAGCGGAACTGCTAAATTTACAGCAAGGAATAAAGGCAGATTTGTATTAGGTTTCCGTCTTAATAAATATGCAGAGAATGATGTACGTGATCCTAATGATGATTTGCTGATTGCTTATACTATGCGAGATGTGCAAGTATCTGTATTGGAATGTACACGCCCCGTACCTGTGTTTGAAAATGATGGTGTGCCGCAAAATTTAAAAAATGCAACCTGGAAATCATTTTCAAAAACAGATTCGGCCATTTATGTATGTCCCGGTAGCAAATTAAGTTTTGATCTAACGGCATATAATGATGATCCAACTAAAAAGAATTTTGTGTATTGGGAATCAAATAATGCACAAAGCTGCAAAGGCTCTACTTTTACAAAAGTTATAAATGGTGCAGATACCATCAAATCTAAATTTGAATGGACGCCTACCAATAACGATATAGGCGATCATACCTTGTCGATAATAGCGAAAGATTCTACTTGTGATACAGATCTTCGGATTATTTTACCGGCACCTGTAGTCTATGTAATAAGAGTAATTAAAGGCCTTGATGCAGGGCCGGATTTACCTACTTGTCAATTTAATCCTAAAGGTTATCGTGTATTGGTAAAAGGTACTGAATATAAATTAAGAGTTAATTGGAGTGTATTAAATGGTGGCTCTTCATCAAGCATAGATAGCCCAACCAGTATAGCACCTTATTTACGTGCATCAGGTACTACTGATTTTATAGTACGTACACCTGATCTTACAGGCACGTGTAAATCTAGCGATACAGTAAGACTGTATGTAGATACACTCAATAAAGTAACCGCATTCCCGGGTGATGCGAAAAATAATGTTGTGCTTTGCCGCCCTGATTATTTACAACTGGATGCTATATTTACAGGTAAACCTCCGCTTACAAACGTATCATGTGGTATTAATAACCCAGTTATCCGCAACACAAAACCTGACAGTGTAACCTTTTACGGTTCTTTTGCATTCAAGGAGAAAGTAACGTACGATACTATAGGCGCCACATCTCAAACGTTCTCAAATTTAGTACGGACCTCTAAACAACAGTTTTTGTTTACACGAGATGAAATGAATAGATACGGCCTTGTATCATCAACGTTAACTCATGTTGCATTATTGGTTGATACTTCAAATAAACCTGATCAGGAATATAGTAATTTCACCATATCGCTAAAGTGTACAGACAAAGTATCCTTAAGTAAAGCCGATGGTTTTGAAACAGGCATGCAAACTGTATATACAGCGCCAGTACCTATAACCTTTAAAAAAGGATGGCGTGAATTTAAATTTGATACACCTTATAACTGGGATAGTACCAAAAACCTGATAATTGAATACTGTTATGGAAGTAATCAGGATACGGAATTGTGTAATGCGAATATTTTGACGTACGTTCCAACCAGTTATATATCAGGACTTGTATATATACCTAAGAAAGCTGCTTCATTCAATACCAGAATACCTGATCCTGATGTTTTAGATGCATGTGCAACTACTGTAAACAACGACATTACAGATTTCTTTAGCCGGCCATTAATGAAATTTAAATATTATGAAGTTCCACCCGCTGAAATAAAATTCAAATGGACTCCTGGCATATTCCTGTCTGATTCCACTCTTCAGCAACCATTAGCATATGTGCCAAAATCAATTCGATATGTTATTGAATCTGCTGGCAGGAACAAATGTTTAGTATATGACACTGTGAACATATACGTACCGGAGCATGACTATAAGCTGACGGGTGATACTACGGTATGCTTTGGCGAACAAGCAGTAATGAGTGTGAATGATGGCTTTACATTTACATGGTTTGAGTATAAGGATGGTAAATTCCTGGATGCCCACAATAGTGTAAGCTGTGTACAATGTAAGGACGTGATATTGACACCTAAAGCTACCACTACTTACAAAGTAATTGTACATGATAGCGTGTTTTGCCAGGATACAGTAACTGCAACAGTAACGGTGTTGCCATTACCAGATGTACATATCCTGACCAATGATACGGTAATAAAATATGGCCAGAGCATACAATTGCTGGCCAGTGGTGCGCGGATGTACAACTGGATGCCGGTAACGGGGCTGAGCAATGCGAATACATCCTATCCTATAGCTACCCCGCTGGAATCAACGCAATACATACTGGGCGCTATAGGCAGCAATGGCTGCAAGGCTTATGATACGGTGAATGTATCGATAGACAACCGTGATAACCTGTTTATCGCTTCAGGTTTCAGTCCGAACGGAGATGGTAAGAATGACCTGTTCCGCATAGCGAACCTGACCTTCCAGCGGGTTATAGAGTTCAGGGTGTTCAACCGCTGGGGCCAGGAGGTGTACAACAACAACAGCAATAGTGGCTGGGATGGCACCTGGAAGGGCGTACCGCAGGATATGGGCAATTACAGCTACCAGATCCGCATCGGCTTCCCTGATGGCTATGTGGAAAGCTACAAAGGTGAAGTGACACTGGTAAGATAAAGAGTTCAATAATAATCATATTAATAAACAACGCCCCGCATCCGCGGGGCGTTG
>CBFGNI010000306.1:0-2704 GCA_965650105.1 uncultured bacterium
TCAACTATGTAATATCCAACCCGTCTTATAGCGGCCTGGTAAAACGCAAATACGACCGCGATAACGAGCAGGATACCAGTATAACCGTAAAAACAGACCTGCTGGATAATACATTGCCCGAAATATACATACCGGGGTTGATAAAAATTGATGTAGAAGGGGGCGAATTGCTGGTATTGCAAGGCGCTGAGCAAACTATAAAAAAACACAAGCCTGTTATTATATTCGAGCATGGGCTGGGTGCATCTGATATGTATGGCTCTACACCCGATAAGGTTTTTGATTTATTGCACAGTTGTGGTTTGAATATATCGGTTATGAAACACTGGCTTAGTAATAAGGCGCCACTTACCTTGAAAGAATTTGAAAATATATATAAAACAAATTCTGAATATTATTTTATTGCTCATCCATAGGTGTTTTTCCCCCAATTACTTGCATCCTTTTTTGCAGATAATTATCTTTAGGCAGCTTACCAATATTTACAGTGCTTAAAAAAACTTCTATAATCGCTATCTTATTCTTCGGCGTGCTCATCATGTCGTGCCAGCAAGTACAGAATGAACAAGAAATAGTACTTGACCCCGCCCCGGTCTTCAAAACTATACTTGATCGCGCAGTACAGTTTAGCGACTCTAACCGGAACGAAGCCTCTTTTCATTATGTCGATTCTGCATTTGACGCTAATAAGGATAAAATGACTGTTGTAGATAAGTTCTTTTACTACAACTTTTACTTCACTACTTACCACCGTTCAGGCAACCAGAAAATGGCGCTGCAATATGCTGACAGCATGCTTATTGAAGCTAATAAAAAGGGCAGAGATAACAATAAAATGCTTGCCGAGGCCAACTATGCCAAGGGGGACGCATATTTTGCTCGGTCTCAATATGAAGAAGCTTATTATTACACCTACCTGGCTAAAACACAGGTACGTCACAATCTCGACTCTTGCGGTATCAGCGACTATAACTACAGGCTTGGGATGATTCTGTATAAGCAGGTACGTTATGCTGAAGCTGCCAAATCTTTTAAAGAATCATACAGCCAGTCGGATGTGTGTCGTGATGTATTTCTTTATTTCTACCGACGGCAAGAGTTGCTTGATAATATTGGCATCTGCTACGTTAAGCTAAAGCAGCCCGATTCAGCATTGTATTACTTTCAGTCAGCCATCAAACATGTAGAAGGTGGCAAGAACAATTACCCTGAAAAAAGCCCTACTGTTTTCCTGGCTGCGCTTGGCGTAATATATGGCAATATGGGTGATGCTTATAGGGATAAAGGACAATTAGATTCTGCAGAGCATCTGTATAAGAAAAGCATCCGGATAAACAGCTCCGTGTATTTCGACAATTTGGATGCGCAATACACACGCATCAAACTGGCCAAGCTTTACCTTGATAAAGGTGAAAAGGAACGTGCCATGCTGGTACTTAATTACGTAGACACCATTCAAAACCAGAAACTACATCGGGATGCTAATATAGACAGGCAGTGGAATAATTTAATGTGGCAGTACTATGAAGCCCGCCAGGAACCGGCTGTAGCTTTTACGTACTTAAAGAAGTATACCGCTTTAAAAGACTCTTTAACCAACTTTACGCAATCATTTATCCAAACAGATGTAAGTGAACGCTTTAAAAATATGGATAAAGAGTACGAGCTACTTTTGCTTGAAAGGAACAACAACCTTACACGCAGTTATCTTATGCTGTCTATAATGGCCGGTATATTGGTTTTTATTATCCTGATACAGCTATACCTCAACTGGCGAAAATCGAAGAAAAACATTACAGTACTTACCCAGCTTAATGATCATATCAAAGCACAAAAACAAACGCTGGAACATGCTAATAATGAAAAAGACAGGATACTGCGTGTAGTAGCGCACGATGTACGTAACCCTATAACTGCAATATCGGCCCTATCCGAATTCTTGAAACTTGACGCAGCGAACCTGACCCCCGATCAACAGGAATACATTACGCTTATCAGCGAAGCGTGTAATAATGCATTAACGCTCACTAAAGAAATACTGGATGCTGCCAGTTCAAAAGAAACAGACCTGCTCACTAAAGAATGGATAGATATTAATACACTGCTTACCAATAGTATCTCGCTATTGCGTTTTAAAGCTGCAGATAAAGAACAAGAATTAAAGCTAACGCTGCCCAAAGAACCCATTACCATATACGCCGACAAAGAAAAAATATGGCGGGTTATAAACAACCTCGTGGTAAATGCCATTAAGTTTAGCAATCAGCACGATACTATAGAAATTGCCGCTAGCAGGGAAAAAGATACACTTACCATAGCAGTAAAAGATAATGGTATAGGCATACCCGAAAAATACAAAGACAAAATATTTGAAATGTTTACCGAAGCCAAACGTAGTGGCACGGCCGGTGAAAAGTCTTATGGCCTTGGGTTATCCATCTCACAAAAAATAATAAAAGATCACGGCGGCGTAATAACTTTCAATAGCACAGAAGGCAACGGCACCACCTTCTATATTACACTGCCTGTAAACAAAGGCATTATTTAGTGGCAATATGTTTTAGCTGGTTATATTTGTCAATATATTCTCATAGTCTTTCGGCATGTCCAAAAAAATAATTTCAGCCTTTTGCATCCTATTATCTATTGCAACAGGTGCTGTATTCCTGTATTCTGCATATACAAAGGTTTTCACCATTGAAAG
>CBFGNI010000307.1:0-2651 GCA_965650105.1 uncultured bacterium
CTTGCTATCGAACATATACATGTTCTTCACATTGGCACCTAAAGCAAGGTATATTTTGCAGCAGGAAATTGCCGACGCACCGGCGCCACTTATTACAATTTTTACTTTGCCAATATCTTTGCCCACTATTTCCAAAGCATTCAGCAGTGCTGCGCCGGATATGATAGCCGTACCATGCTGGTCGTCGTGCATGATAGGGATATTCATTTCTGCCTTCAGGCGTTTTTCTATTTCGAAACATTCAGGTGCTGCAATATCTTCCAGGTTAATGCCACCAAATGTCGGCTCCAGCGCTTTTACTACCTGTACAAATTCATCAACCGTTTTAGGGGTTACTTCAATATCGAAAACATCTATATCGGCAAATATTTTGAAAAGCAATCCTTTACCTTCCATTACCGGCTTCGATGCTTCAGGGCCTATATCACCCAGGCCAAGTACAGCCGTACCATTACTTATTACCGCTACAAGATTGCCTTTTGCGGTATATTTATAAACGTTATCAACGTCTTTCTCTATTTCCTTACAAGGTTCTGCAACCCCCGGCGAGTATGCCAGTGCAAGGTCGCGCTGCGTTTTTGTTTCTTTAGTTGGTATTACTTCTATCTTCCCCGGTCTTCCTTTCGCATGGTATTCCAATGCATCTTCCTTCCTTATCAATTGTGCCATTTAAAATCTGTACTTAGTTTCAACCAACTAAGATACAAAAACCACTGTTAAGACTTTAAGAAACTGCCGCGGCAGGCTTTTGCCCTATGGCTTGCAATGTATTATTTATCTGCACAAAATGCCGTTGCTGGTGTGCTATCAGGAAGCGGAATGTATCACCTAGCTTTAGTTTAATGAATTTACTAATGCTTATTGATACGTGCAACTTACCCATATTGGTTTGGCCGGCTTGTTGTAAATGGTTTAAGAGGTCAGTTTGACGATTAATAAATTCATTGAGTACTTTCTTCGCATCAAGTTCGTGGTTTGGTTGATGGTCTTTGGGGGCGTTCATTTTGTTAGTGATCTTACCATTTTCTTTAGGTGTCATCATTTTAGTAAAATAATCACCAAACCAACCAGACTTGTATTGATCGGAGAAATGCAACTGCGCATTCTTTCCATTTTGTAAAGCTTTGTTTATTTCGGGAAGGTAATAGCGATTGTAGCTATTTAGGTGTTCTATTACTTGTGCTACACTCCATTTACCCACAGCAGGTTGCTTATTAAGTAATTGTTCATTGTACTTGCTTAATTCTTCTGCTTTCAGAATGGTATGTTGTACCTCCTTGCTAAGGGTATCAATAAGGGATTTGGCATCGAAAACTAACATAGTGCTAAATTTTAAGCAAAGCTATATTCACTGTGTTTAGAAAATATTGGTAAAAACCAAGATTTATGATGCTACCCTGTCCATAGCCAGTTTCATGAATCGCTTTACTTCTTTGTTTACATCTTCATTCGCCATCATACGGAAGTAATGATTGTGCTGGGTACTGCCCGGCACACGGGCTATTTTATAGAAACAGAGATTGTCTTCATGTGCTTCATCATATAAGAAAGTAATATCCACATAGTCCTTACCCAGGCGGTGCACCCACGCAAAGTTTTTACCAGCGCTGAACATGATGAATGTTTTGGTAGGGTGTATCTGGAATTTGCCGATCTTTTTCAGTTCAGCAATGAAATGTTGATATAGGGCGATGGTAGTTGCTGATTTGCCTTTAAAATGGTCAACCATTGTGCGTTCGTTGCACGAATGCTTCTGGTTATCTTTTACAAAGTCAGTATTGCAATATGGGCAGGTCCACATAAGCTATAATCTTATTGAGCTGATCATTTTACTAAAAGTAGTTTCGTCGATACCAATATAAGAAGCCAGGTATTTCTGTGGTATCAGGTTCAGTACATGCGGACTGCGCTTCAGCAATGCCCTGAACTTCTCTTTAGCCGAAAATGAAAGCAATTCAACCTGCCGCTCTAAAGTACCCGTCAATACATGCGATAGCGCTACCCTCACCCAACGCTCAATTTCAGGTTGTGTTTCCATTAGCTGAATAAGATCATTATGATGTATTCTCATCAGTTTATTGGCAGTTAGTGTTTCCAGGTAAAATTTAGAAGGTGCTTGTGTAAAGAAACTATCAAGAATGCCTGAAAAAGAAGGTGCATAAGAGAATACAAGCGTGGCCTCTTTGCCATTATGTTCGAAGTAGGCGCGCTGTACACCATCCAGTACAAAGTATAGCCACTTTTCAGTCTCTCCTACCCTAGTCAGTAATTGTTTCCTTTTTACAGAAATGGGCTGCCATGAAGCAGCTAAAGCACTGAATGCTTCATCGCTCACAGGGTGGGTAGCCTGTACCAGTTTGTATAGTTGCTCCTGAAATTCCACGGTCTTACTGTGAAATTAAGCCATAACAGATACCATTCCCAATGCTACTTTACCTAATTCTTCATTGCCAGTTATGGTTACTTTTTCCAGCGCTTCCTGGGGTTTTATACCTTTAGAAAATAACTTCCAGGCAGTGTCCGGGTCTATCTCTATTTTGGCATTTGGTTCAAGGCGTGTATTGTGTCGCAATACCCAGCCTTCATCGGTTTTATTGATATGGAAGGTTCCGCCTATATCAGTTGCTATTACTACTTCCACACTGGTACCG
>CBFGNI010000308.1:0-2557 GCA_965650105.1 uncultured bacterium
CACTTACAGCATGTGCACAACAGAAAAAAGCTACTACCAATGCTACCGGTAGTACTACCACACAAACCAAAGAAAACAATGCAATATCAATGGATGCCGGCCATATAACATCGCTCAACATGACACGCGGCGGATGCTTTGGCAAATGCCCGTCTTATACCGTTGACCTTTACAGCGATGGCCGCGTTGTATATACCAGCAAAATGTTTACTGAATACGAAGGAACATACGAAAAGAATGTAGGCGCAGATAAAGTAAAAGCGCTATTCAAAGAATTTGAAAACAACCGTGCAGATACCTGTGGCAAGTACGACAATATGATACCTGATCTACCACCACTAAATTATGATATACAGTTTGAGCATAAAAAAGCAGTAATACGAAATTCAAACTTTGGCCCTAAATTCCTTGTTAACTTATCGAAAAAAGTAGATGAATTAGCTAAAGTTGATAAGACATGGAAGAAAACCGCAGATGCTGTAAAGCAATAACATCAAAATGCGTAATCTTAATAAGGAGGTCTGCATTGTGGACCTCTTTTACTTAATATAAACAAATACTTCTTGACTGAACTGGAACAATATATAGGCAACTATTTTGAGGCTGAAAAGCAAGAGCTCACCGATATAGCTTCTTATTTTAAGCCACAGCAAGTACGTAAAGGAGACTATCTGCTGAAGACGGGCCGTATTTGTAACCAGCTATCTTTTATTAGCGAAGGACTGGTGCGTATATATGTGCAGATGAATGATAAAGAAGTAACACAATGGATATCGAACAAAGGCTATTTTCTTACCGACCTCGCTTCTTTCATTTTCCAAACACCTGCCCGATGGAATATGCAGGCGCTAAGCGATTGCGAACTGTACACCATCGATAGAAGCGACTATATAAATCTTGGCAACGTAATAAACAACTGGCATAAGATAGAGAAAGCTTTTCTTGCCAAATGTTTTGTAACCATTGAAGACCGTGTATTCAGCCACCTGGCCATGAGTGCTGAAGAACGTTACCAGCGCTTCTATTCTTTTCAGCCCGAGTTATTCAACCAGGTACCGTTGCAATACCTTGCCTCTATGCTGGGCATGACACCTGAAACACTCAGCCGTATACGCAAGAAAGCCATTGGCTGATTTCTTGATCTACATCAAGAGCAGGCGTAAGTATGTTGCCCACCTTTGTGATAACAAAACAAACAAAGCGATGAATAACTTACTGAAACTTGAAGAGCTTGCCATGATGGCCATTTCATTTTACCTGATGTCTTTACTCAATATCCATTTTAGCTGGTGGTTGTACCCTATTTTATTTCTTTCACCTGATATCAGTATGGTGTTCTACTCGGCAGGTAACAGTATAGGTGCTATGGGTTACAATCTCTTTCACCATAAAGCAGTAGGTATTGTGGTTGGTGCTATTGGTTTAATGACAGGCAACCATTACCTAATATTTGCCGGGTTAGTACTATTCGCGCATTCCTCTTTCGACCGGATGATGGGTTATGGTCTGAAATATTTTGAAGGCTTTAAGCATACCCATCTGGGTAAAATGAAATGATTACTTATTTTTACTGTATGCGACAAAAGCACGGTGTACCAGCACTTATATCATTCTTCATTCCGGGATTAGGCCAACTCATTAAAGGCCATATATTCCGTGCGCTCTTTTTCTTTGTAGTGTGTGGTATAACCAGTTTCCTGCTGTGGTGGACATTTATTATACCTGCTATTTTCTGGTTCTGGAATGTGTACGATGCTTATAACGGAAACTAAAACAAAGGCAACTGGTTGTTCCTTATCCTCCTGAAGTCTTTAGTATTCAACTCGCGATGAGTTTCGTTCAACCCGAATTTGCGGCAGTATAATTTGAACTGTGTTTTGATGAGTTCAGCAAACTTGCCATCGCCTACTATGCGGTTGCCCCAACGGCTATCGTTTACATGACCTTCGTGGCAGGCGCTTATCTGGTTCCATACTTTTTCAGCCCGGTCGGGGAAGGTCTTGTTCAACCAATCGTGGAAAATAGGACCAATAGCACCATTCAAACGCACAACCGTATAGCCGGCCCATTTAGCCCCTGCTTCCGATGCTGCTTTCAGTACATCGTGCATGTGCATATCATTTAAACCAGGTATCAGTGGTGCATTCATGATGCCCGTAGGTATGCCATGTTTCGATAGGGTTTCAACTACTTTCAATCTTGACTTGTAGGAGGCAGTGCGTGGTTCCAGTACCCTGCGCAGGTCTTCATCTAAAGAAGTGATGGATGAAAACACACTTACCAGGTTGTGCTTACGCAATTCCTGTATCACATCCAGGTCGCGCAGCACTAAAGCATTCTTACTAAGTATGCCTACCGGGTTTCGGTATTCCAGGCATATCTCCAGCAACTTACGGGTAATGCGCATTTTACGTTCTATGGGTTGGTAGCAATCGGTATTGCCCGATAGCGATATAACAGCAGGCTCCCACTTTGGGTTTTCGAAGAACTTCTTCAGTAGTTGTGGTGCGTTTTTCTTTACTACTATCCTGCTTTCAAAATCTACACCCGCACTATA
>CBFGNI010000309.1:0-2513 GCA_965650105.1 uncultured bacterium
GCGGGCCATTATACAGGTAAACAATAACAGGATATTTTTTAGAAGCATCGAAATAGACAGGCAGTATCAGTTTGCCATACAGCGGCGTACCATCGTCAGCTTTCAGGGTTATTCTTTTTATTTCAGGACGTTTGAAATCTTTTAGTGTGTTGGCAGCATTCAATATTGTTTGCTCAAACCTGCCGTTGGTTGAACGCACCAATATTTTCTTGGGTGTAGTTTCAGCCGTGTACACATCCAATACATATTCGCCGTCTTCAGTTGCAGTAGTAGTGTGCCAGCCTGCTTCTTTATCTATGCGTGTCAGTTCGCCGGAATTCCAGTTGAGGGTGTAGGTATGTTTTTCTAAAGGAGAATCTTTGGTAGTGGTAATAATGAATTCATTGGCTTCTTTGTTAGTGCCTATCAATTCGTTCACTATCCATTTGCCTTTAGTTAGTTGTTTGATGAGCTTGCCATTAGTGTTGTATAAATACAAGTGCATGTAACCATCGCGCTGGCTCCACCAGATAAACTCATCATTATGACCAGGGATGAAGGTAAGCGGGTTTAGTGGCTCTACATATTTATCGCTTTTCTCTTCGAAGAGTGTGCGTACCTTCTTACCTGTAACAATATCGTATTGATTCAGCCACATGTGGTTTTGTTCGCGGTTCAGTACAGCGATGTACACATATTTTTCATCGGGACTCCAACTAATATTAGTCAGGTACTGATCTTTAGGGCCTTCTGTTTTTAGCGTGACTGTATTGCCCGTAGTTGGATTATACACATTCACCATAACCTGGTGCGAGGTACCACCTGCCATAGGGTATTTAATGATCTTAGCTTGCGCAGGCATTACCGACCAGTCGATGATAGGGTAATCGTTCACCATGGTTTGATCCATACGGTAGTAAGCCAGGTAGTTGCCTTGTGGCGAGAAGAAGATACCCTTTTCAATACCAAACTCGTTACGGTGCACAGCCTGTCCGCTAATGATATTCTTATTATCATCTTTGCTTAAGGCAATTGCTTTCTTGTCTTTATTTATGAACCAAAGATTATTATCAACTGTATAAGCGATGTTACGGCTTTTATCAACAGTTACATTCTCGGCATGTTCGGGTAGTGTTACCCAACTGCTCCATTGAAAACCTGTACCTGTTTTGATGCCTTCTTTTATCACATTACCATCCTGGTAGTATGCTTGTCCTTTACTGAGCCATGTAAGTGCAGGCATGGCTTTCATGTTAAGGTCGCCAACATGCAGAATGGTGTCTGCACTGCCCTTAGGGAAGCTGACAGCCACCCATGCGGCATCACTACCCTTCTTCACTACATGATACAATCTATGCGTGCCCGGCTCCCAGGTTGTTTGCTTAAGGGCTGTTGGCGCCAGTGTGGTGGCCATGCCATTGGTAGCCTCGGCCATAGTGTACATCTTATTCTGCGCGAAGGTTGCGGAACTCACAAGGGCCGCCGTTGCCAGAAGGCATGCTTTTTTATTAATGAACATGAGCAATGTTTAATATGAACAGGGCCGAAATTATTGATAAATACCCAAAAAGCAGTACCCCGTTTGGGGTTAATGATTAACCCTTAATTTTAAACACATTTTAGCAGCGTATATGTACCGTTTATTTTTGTTCCTATTTCTCCTAATATCATTACAATCGCAGTCACAGCAATACTTTAATTCTGATATATTTTGGGCAAAGCTAAAACTGGAGAAGACACTGGCTGTTAAAAACACAAATGATATTGATACGGCTATAGTAGTAGCCAGTAACCGTGCACAACGAACAGACGATAGTTTACGCTTTATGAGTGAGGAAGCAGATACCCTTGGTGTACGGTATTTCTTTGTCTATGCGTATAACGGCAAATGGCATGTGCTACCTGTTAGCAATCTCAAGAAAGCCATCAGCTATATGCCTAAACAAAACCGAGATTGGGTGGTGTATACGGAAGGTATGGGTAAGATATTTACGAATGATATTGATCGTGCAATAGCCCTATCCGGACAATATAATGTGAATGTGTTGCTGCTCGATTATCCCAGTATACGCAGCAACCTGAAACGTATACCTAATTACAAGTTTGCTATCAGGCATGCACGTGCAGCCTATAAAGATTTTGTGCCGGTGTTCGATACGGTAAAACAACTGCGCACAACACATGCTATGGGCAATGGTAAGCTGAACCTGTTCTTTCACAGCATGGGTAATAACGTGATGCGTAAGACCGTTACGAGTAAACAAGTGATATTACTAAGCGATAAAGTATGGGTAGACAACCTGATACTTAACGCACCATGTGTACCTGAAAGGCGCCATAAGAAATGGGTGGACCAACTAACATTCGCTAATCATATCTACATACATTACAATCCGCGCGACCATACCCTGCAAGGGGCACATTTATTGAGCTTTAAAAAGCAGTTGGGCGAAAAAGTGAAGAAGCCTATCAGTAAAATTGCTACTTATATCAATTTCAATAGTATCACTGATAGAGGCCATAGCAACTTTTTA
>CBFGNI010000310.1:0-2506 GCA_965650105.1 uncultured bacterium
TTTGAAAACCTTGCGCAGGGTTAGCTGGCTTACGTTGAAAGCGGTAGTGTACTGGTCGGGTAATTGTTGTTCGTTCAAGTAAATATAGTTGGCAACCAGATAATTGCTGAAACCTACCGATAATTTCAGCCGGTCTATATCCAGCTTGGCATATAGTTGCGTTATACTTTCTTTATCGAAGCTTTGTGTTATGGTATCGTAGGCGCTTTGGTAATAGCGGTATGCATAAGGCGCATGATTAATGTTTTGTTTGGCACCCGCTACAATAGTACCAAAGTTCTCGCCTATTCCTTTTCCTACTTCTCCATTTATTACCGAGCTTCCAATAGCTTCACCGGCTACATAAAATATAGCGTTGGCTTTATACTCCCATTGTCCTGTTTTCAGCGCCTCTTTTTTTAGTTCGCCTACCAAGTAGTTGCTATATAGCCCTTCGCTTTTATTGCCGGTAGCATATTCGGTATTGAAATTATCGTAGCGTATGCCCAAACCCGCGTTGAACGATAAAGGGTTTTCTTTCTTGCCAACAAACCCATTTAGTAAAAAGCGGTTATCCAGCATCAGCCATTTTTGTACTACCGATACCGTGTCTTCGCCGTTAGCACTAAAACTTTGATTGATAAAATCTACATATCGCAGCGAATCGGGCCGGTAATCTTTATACGCATGTTTCTCGCTGCTTATTTGCAGGCGGTGGCTAAGGCCAAAGCGCGGGGTTAGCTCTGTGCGATATGATGTTGAATCCTCGCTGTATAAAGTGTCGGTTTTGCCGAACGTATAGCTATGGTTAAGGATAATGCTAAACTCCCTGAGCATATTGCTTACCGATGAGCGCCTGTTGCTGCTGCTATTGCCATAAGCGTCGTTTTGAAAGCGTACGGGTATGGTTTGGCGGTCGGTATAATCGGAGCTTAACAGCAGGCTGTCGCCACCCAGTATGCCCCCGTTTTCATCTTGCTGCTGCTTATTGTACACAATGCCTGCAAACAGGTTGTAATGTTGGTTCTTGCTTTGATAATTGGTTGTTACATTGCCATTATCATCGTTGGTGCGTTGTATATGGTAAAAACCGGGCGATGTGAGCTTGCGGTACTGTACGGCAATATTCCAGTTGGGTCGTATGTTCTGTGTATGAAATATTTCGGCATTTTGCTCCAGCTTGCCGCCCAGCTGAAATATAAAATGCGAATAAGGCCTGTTGGTATTATAATACAGCAGGCTATCTACATTATATCGGTACACATCGAAGATATGATACCCCAGGGTAGGCCCTAACCTGTATTCGGGCGTAAAAAGCAGGCTGCGCGATGGCGTACCCAGGTTACCAAGATCGCGGTACCAAGGCTGGCTGAAAGGCCTGCGATGAAAGGTATGCAAGGTTGTATCGGGGGTGTATATTTTTTCGGAATATACCTGTCGGTAAGACACTTTTGCGTTGTAGTTCTGCCATTCATTGGTATTGGTCTTGCTGCTGTTGGTGTCGCGCTGCGGAGCATTGCTAAGCGTAAGCGGCGAGCCCGGCTGCTGCGTTTGTGCTAATGCATTTAAGCATAGGCACATAGTTAAAAATAAAAGCCCTGCTGGGCGGTACAGTCGATACCTCAAAACAAACAATGGTGTTAATGAAAGAATGCGCGCAAAGTTAATGTTTAACACTTATATCCTTTCTATAAGCCCATGTACCAGCTTTGCAAGCTTGGGGGCAGCTGCGTTGGCGGCTTCCAATACTAGTTCGTGCGTTATGGGTTCAATATGCCCGTCGATACATACATCGGTAATGATACTGGCGGCAAATACCTGCAGCCCATCGTGTCTGGCTACTATTACTTCCGGTACGGTACTCATCCCTACGGCGTCGGCACCAATAATGTTCAGCCATTTATACTCAGCTTTTGTCTCAAATGTGGGGCCCGATAGGCCCGCATATACACCTTCATGTACATTAAATCCCTGCTCAGCAGCTATTGCCCTGGCTTTTTCCAGCAATGCTAAACTATAAGGTTCCATCATATCAGGAAAACGTACACCCATCCTTTCATCATTTTGCCCGCGTAGCGGGTGTTCGGGGAAAAGGTTGATATGATCATTAATAAGCATGATATCGCCAATGGTAAAGCCTTTTTTCATGCCACCGGCAGCGTTCGATACGATAAGGGTGTGTATGCCCATTGCTTTCATTACTCTTATGGGGAATGTTACCTGTTGCATATCGTACCCCTCATAGTAGTGGAAACGCCCCGCCATCATCACTACCTTTTTGCCGGCCATAGTACCAAATATCAGTTTGCCGGTATGGCCTTCCACACTAGAGTGAGGGAAGTTAAGTACTTCAGTATAAGGTATTTCTGATTCTACCTCTACCATATCGGCAAGGCTGCCCAGACCACTACCTAATATAATGCCAATTTCAGGTATGGTTTTAACTGTTTCTTTAAGTATGGCAACTGTTGCATGCACTTGTTCATAAAGGCTCATTATATAAGTATTACTATATTTTAAGTTGTAA
>CBFGNI010000311.1:0-2503 GCA_965650105.1 uncultured bacterium
GTCAAGGAATGCTTTTACACCTTCACCATACTTACAGCTGTTACCTTGGTTTATTGAGTATATTTTACCTATCTCAGGGCATTTCAGGTTGGGGTGCGACAAGCAAAACTCACCTATCGATGGTTCCAGCGTAAAGCCATTCACACCTAATTTAGTAGCGTACACCATCATGGTGCTGCTGCCATATATCACATAGCCCGCAGCCATCAGCTTATTGCCCGGTTGCAGAAAATCTTCTTCCGTACAGGGTTTGCCCAGTTCACTTACGCGGCGGTAGATAGAGAATATGGTACCTATGGGCGCATTTACATCAATATTCGATGATCCGTCCAGTGGGTCGAACAGTACTACATATTTCGATTGAGCCGAAAATTCATCCTGGAAACAAACGCAATGGTCATTTTCTTCCGATGCTATACCCGCGCAGTCAGCACTGTTTTCCAGTACGCTTATCAATGTATCGTTGGCGTAAATATCCAGTTTCATTTGTTCTTCGCCCTGCACATTGGTAGCGCCATGCTTACCCAGTATATCTACCAGGCCGGCTTTTAATACTTGCTTATTTATCAGCTTACAAGCCAGGCCTATATCGCGCAGCAATGCCGATAGTTCGCCCGTAGCCTGGGGAAACTTCCTTGTCTCCTGGATGGTGAACTCATCCATGGTTACTAACTTACGTTTGGGATTCATCATATTCGTTTGGGGAGTGATACTGCAAAAATAATAAAAAGCGCAGGAAGCTGGCAGTAAATATGTGTTACAGAGGGAGATATGAATATCCTGCAAAAAATACGCAGGACGCAGAACTACCCATTCTAAGGTACGACCAAGCACCCGATACCGGATAGACTACGCCTGCGCATGCTTTGTGCTGACAGCAGTTCCTGGTATTGAAAAAATTGGTCGTTTTTAGAATAGGAAATGAAGTAGGCTAAATAATATATGCAAGTTGACACTCAACAGTTTATATCTCCGTCTCTGCAAATATAAAATTAAGCTAAATAGGTGCTATTTCTAAAAACATTCTTTAAAACATTTATATACATAATTGCATCTGAAACCTTATTGTTACACGCAGCAGCAATCTCGCAAACCTGATTTTGCCCGCAAATTGTTATCTTTTGATTAGTTAGTGTAAAAGAATCAGTTTTTAGATTATTGCTGCTACCTTTGCACAGTTTTTAAAGAGCGGGGCCTATGGTACAATATTTCAAAAATCTCAACCGCCAGACACTGGAGATCGACCAGGCAGAAGGTGCCAACTGGATCAATGTAACGCCCCCATTCCAGCAAATTGAGGCCGATACCCTGTCGCAAACCCTGAATATACCCCCCGATTTCCTTACCGATACTTTGGATATTGAAGAACGCGCCCGTTATGAAATAGAAGACGGCGTAAGGCTGATGATCCTGAAAACGCCGGTTGAAAACAAATCGGTGAACGAGAGTGATGCCTTTTATGTTACTATTCCTATATCTATCATCATTACCGAGCGCAACCAGGTAATAACCGTTAATTCTTTCGAGAATGTGGCCATACGCCGCTTCCTGAACACTTTTGCCAAACGCCACCCCGAAAGGCCAAACATGATGGTGCTGAAGGTGTTTGAAAAAGTGGTGATGGACTTTATGGAAGTGCTGAAAGAAATAAACCACCGCCGCAATATTGTAGAGCAAAAGCTGTACGATTCTAACCGTAATGAGGAATTGCTGTCGCTGATGCGGGTGCAGAAAAGCCTGGTGTATTTTGTTACCGCCTTGCGCAGTAATGAATTGCTGCTGATGAAAATGGAGCGTACCAACTTCCTGAACTGCGATGAGGAAGAGCGCGAGTTCCTGGCCGATCTTATTGTAGAATTTTCACAGGCCCTTGAAATGGCCGATACCTATACCAACATCCTGGTCAGTACCCTTGATGCATTTGCCAGTATTATCAACAACAATATGAACCTGGTCATGAAACGCCTGACCAGCATCACGATATTGATATCGCTGCCAACGCTTATTGCCAGCTTCTTTGGTATGAATGTTACCATACCCTTCTCAGAGGGTGCGCATAGCTTTTACCTGCCCATCATACTATCTATATTGGTGTCCGTTGTAGTAAGCTTTTATTTCAATAAAAAACGCTGGTTCTGATGCCCGCCACTACGCGCTTCAATGTAAGGGTGTATGGCATTTTGCTACATGAAGGCAATGTATTGGTGAATGAAGAACTCATTCGTGGCCGCAAGGTCATAAAATTTCCCGGTGGTGGTTTACATTTTGGCGAAGGCACCCGCGACTGCCTCATCCGCGAATGGAATGAAGAACTGAACCTCGATATACAGGTACTGGAACATTTCTATACTACCGATTTCTTCCAGCATTCCGCCTTCGACGATTCGCAGGTCATTAGCATCTATTATCTCGTAGGTTGCCATACTATCCCCGAAACCATCGTCAATACCGAACCCAACGAACGTACCTATTGGATGCCCTTAAGCGCATTGAAAGAAGATAC
>CBFGNI010000312.1:0-2496 GCA_965650105.1 uncultured bacterium
TAAGCTGGTATAAAGGTTTATGGAATGCTTTTACCATGGGCTTATTCAAACGGTTGGCCCAGATGTACATACCATAACCCTGGAACATTTCATCACCACCATCGCCCGATAAAGTTACTGTAACATGCTTTCTTGCAAGTTCTGACACCAGCATAGTAGGAAATGCAGATGAATCGCCAAATGGTTCGTCATAAGCATCCAATAAAGTTGGTACAAGATCTAATATATCATTCACCGATACCTTAAACGTATGATGCTCTGTATCTAAATGTTTGGCTACATCGGCTGCGTATTGCGATTCATCGAACGCAGCTTCATTAAAACCGATGCTGAATGTTTTTACTTTTTGTGCTGATAGCTTTGAAGCAACAGCTGTAACAAGACTAGAATCGATACCCCCACTTAGAAATGTACCAAGAGGCACATCGCTTATCATTTGTCCCTGAACGGCATCGAAAATGATCTGCTTATATTTTTCAAGGGCTACTGCCTCGTCTTTTACCGGCGCTGTAAGAAAATGGTCTTTTGCCTTCCAGAATTCTTTGAACGATAACTTGCCTTCATTCACTTGCAGTGTTGCATAACTAGCCGCAGGAAATTTATAAACCTTATTGTAAATACTTAATGGTTCAGGTATAAAACCAAGATGCAAAAAATAGGGTATCGCATATTTATTTGTTGTGAGTTTTATATTGGTCTTTTCGCAATAATCTTTTATCACTTTAAGCTCAGATCCAAACACAAGTGTGCGCTCATCCCAATAATAGAATATGGGTTTGATTCCCACCTGGTCGCGCGCTATAGTTAATCGCTGGTCTTTTTTATCGTAAATAGCAACAGCAAACATACCGTTGAACCAGGAAAAACATTCTGCACCAAAAGCTGCGAATAATTCAATAATAACTTCTGTATCACTATGTGTTTTCCAATCGTGGTTGGGTAGCTTGGTTTTAAGTTGTATGAAGTTGTATAACTCACCATTATATACCATTACATACCTGCCATCAGCAGAATACATCGGTTGAGTAGCTGCGTTCGAGAGATCGATAATACTTAAGCGCCTGTGCCCAAGAAATACTCTTTCGCTTTCATCAGAGAAATAGCCTTTGCTATCAGGGCCACGGTGCGACATCACATCGGTAGCATGTACCAATGCATTGTATTGTAAACCATCTTTAGAAAAAGCCCCTGCTATGCCGCACATAAATTATTGTTTATCTATACTACCACCTGAATAATAAATTCCTGACAATGGCAAAAAAACGCTTGTTACCCAATATGCTTAGCGAATCGCCCATTGCTAT
Organism: uncultured bacterium; assembly: GCA_965650105.1. Lineage (GTDB taxonomy): Bacteria > Bacteroidota > Bacteroidia > Chitinophagales > Chitinophagaceae > Polluticoccus. Next base: position 1,305 of record CBFGNI010000312.1, read on the forward strand.
GAACAGATATTTTGCACTAAGCAGTTTGTACTTCGGCACTTCCGATAAATGGAGTGATATATATGAATCGCAATCCATCTCTATACTTTTTAGTTTGCTACCATAGTACTTACTAGCTATTTCGTCTTTCTGTATGTAATGAACTAACGATCGCAATCTTTTTATCAAAATATCCGGCTTTACATTGCGCACACTTCTTTCCGCATGGTCTATAAGTAACGATGTTATTTCATTGCTGTAATGCAACGGATATCTTGCTGCTAAACGCAACCATAATTCATAATCTTCCGAAGCAGTAAGGTTGCGGTCTTCATTGAATTTGTGCAACTGAAAAATATCCTTCCTCACAAACACATCATTACAGCCAAAGGGGTTACCCTTGTGTATGATATGGTTCAATGTTTCACCGCTGTAATTATCTACACGTTTAAATATCACTCTATTACTGTTAGCCCATGCAAAACCTAAATGAAACCATTCCGGTGTATGATGCTGGTTAATTAGTTCAGCCGCTTTTGATAAGTGATTAGGTAATGCTATATCATCACTATCGAAGAAATTTACGTAAGCACCTTTAGCTATTGCAGCACCATAATTGCGAGCGGCTGCGCGTTCGCCATTTTGTTTTCTTACATATTGGGTACGCTTGTCTGCAATTGCATTTACTACCTCTTCTGTATTATCGGTACTGCCATCGTCCACTACAATTATCTCATAGTTGTCGTACTGCTGGCTTTGCAAAGACTTAATAGTCTCCGCAATAAGCGTAGCACGGTTGTATGTAGGTACTATGACACTAATGAACGGGGTGCTCATATAAATCTTCCAGTTTTTTTATCATAACCTTCAAGTCGAATGTTTCCTTTACACTCAACCTGCCGTTAGTTTTCATTGAATCTACCAATTGTTGGTCAGTTAGCAAAGTGGTCATTGCCTCATAAATAGCATCAGTATCTTTATAGCGCACTACCCATGCATTTTTCTTATGCTTTATAAAGTCGGGGGCAATACCGGATAGTGTAAATATCGAAGGTATGCCTGCCGATAAAGCCTCTACATATATCTGCCCGAATGCTTCGTAGTGGTCTCCTATCGGTACGTGTATAAACATATCGAATATACCATACAGCGATGCAATATCGGGTTCGAATGTTACTACTTTGTAACTATTAACCGGCAACTCACTTAGCAA
>CBFGNI010000313.1:0-2473 GCA_965650105.1 uncultured bacterium
ATGTAGAGCCAGGGTTATGGGCATCCAGCAATAAAGTGTCGCCCGTGCAAATTGACGTGTCTGCCCCCAGTTTTACTGCAAGCATATATTCATATGCACCTATATCTACGGTGTCATTCAGTATGCGTGTATTTCCTGCAAGATCTTGTGTTATTGCTGCCCATAAAGAGTCGTTATTCCCTTTATTGAAGCATGGGCTTGTAAACTGCAATCTGAAGTTACCATTTGTTGTATCCTCAAACAGGGGATCTGTAGTGCCTGCAATAATATGATTGGCTGCATTAGCAGCATAGCCTTGTATCAGGCTGTAATATGCACTGGGTGAAGAAGTACCATCGTTTGCTATGCCCGACGAAGTATTATCATATACAATTGAATTAATAATTCTCGGATAGGAAGCTTGTGCATTATATATACCACTACCATTAACAGCAGCTGTATTCTTGGTAATAGTATTATTAACTAGCTTAGGTTTTGAGTTACTACAATATATGGCAGCACCAAAACTATCAGCTATATTTTTTGCGAAAAGGCAATTAGTAGTACTAAAACCATCTGGTTTTAAATAATATGTGCCCTCAATAGATAATGCACCACCATATTTTGCAGTGTCTTGTGTAAATTCGCAATTAATTAAAGTGACCGTAGCGCCGCTGGCAGAAATTCCACCACCATAGCTAATTGCTTTATTGTTATTGAAAGTACAATTTTCAATTTTTGCAAATGTTGAAGCAAGCACGATACCCCCTCCCCAATTAGCTTTATTATAGGTAAAATTGCAATTTCTGATCACAATATTTGTATCACCAGTAGTGCTGACGTAGATAGCGCCACCCGCACCCATGGCGTGTGCGTTTGTCGTGGCTATATTATTGGAAAAATTACAGTTTTCAATTATGATTTTAGTAAATACGTCATATGTGTTGAAGCTGCATATAGCACCACCCCATGATCCACCAGGGGTATTTATTGGTCCACCACCTGTAGCTATATTGTTTTGAAAACTAGAGTTTTTAATAATGGGTGATGATGATGTATTATAGATAGCTGCCCCGTTACCATAAGCCGTTAAAGCGCTATATCCATTCGCTTTGTTATTAGTAAATGTGCAGCCATCAATGGTAGGAGAAGAATAAGAATTGTAAATAGCGCCACCATAACAGTAAACATAACTGCTGAAATTCGTAACCGTATTTTCTGCAGTATTGTCTGAAAAAGTGCAGTTAGTGATTGTAGGTGATGAATGACTATTAGCAATAGCGCCTCCATACCCCGCACCTTGTCCTAATCCTTTATTATTTGAGAAGGTACAATTGATGATCTTTGGTGAAGAATAATCATTATAAATAGCACCTCCATAACCACTAAATGAAGTATCAGCAGAAAAAATGCAATTACTGATTGTTGGTGAAGCGCTCATATTGCTAATAGCACCCCCGTTCCAAGCCTTTCCTCCTGTTATTGTAAAGCCATCGATCATGGACACTGGCGTCAGGTTGTAGGGATTTTCTATTACTCCACCCGAACCAAAAGTTGCATTACGACCTTTCAGAATAGTTATATTAGCCGTAATGTTACGTTGACTGAATGAGGTACTAGTATTTGTAAAGCCGCCATATATTTTCACGCTGTCCTTCATACTGAAGGAGGTGCTGGATGCAGGGTTGTAAGTTCCTTTTGCTACCCAAACACTATCGCCGGCAATGGCATTGTTTATGCCAGCCTGAAAGCTGCTGTAAGCCGTTGTCCAGCTGGTACCGTTTTGAAAACCGGCAACATTGCTGCTGTCTACATAAACTACTCTGGCCCAAAGATCAATGGTTGTAAAGCATAGTAATACAACAAGGAAGGGTAATTTCTTCATTTAGGGTTTATATGAGGTGCAAAGGTATTGGATTTTCCTATCAGTATTAATTTGTATTAGTTATGTGAATGTTATTGTCAATAAAAAAGCTACCTTTTTTGAGGTAGCTTTTTATAATGTTATTGTAGTCTGTTTACTTGGCCGTTGCGGTGTCGGTGGGTGAGACCGTTGTGCCGTCAGCAGGTGTTATTGGTGCGCCTGTAGAATCGGTCATTGGTTCTTCGGTAGGCATTGGTTCTTCACCACTCATGTCGCCACCACCATCTTGCTTAGAGTATTTTACCAGCCATTTGCCGTTTTCTTTTACCAGGTCTACTTTTTGTTCGGTAGTGCTTTCAGAAGTAGTATAGGTAACTATTGCTTTATCGCCATCAATTTTTTCATCTTTAATAGTCACTTTTATTTTCTTGGCATTGTCTTTAGCCGAATCTGGCATCATGCTGGAAAATTGTTCCATCATATCCAGTATTTTTTTAGTGTCTTCAGTGGCTACAGTTTTAGCTTCTTTGTAGTCCATGTGGTACAGGTTGTTCAGGAATTTCTCGGCTGAAGCCTTTGGGCTGTTTGAACTACAGCTTACTAATGATATAGCCAGCAAGCATACAGCAG
>CBFGNI010000314.1:0-2446 GCA_965650105.1 uncultured bacterium
GTGTTTGTATGTAGCCGTATATGCGTGCGACGCATGCGGTTGTGGTGCTGCCAGCCAGGGCCTCGGTATGCTGCCACAGTTTTACAAACATTTCATAGGATTGCAATACCAACATCGCAGTTATACTTCTTTGCATAGCGGATTGCTGGAAAATAGCAACCAAACATCGCACGATAAATACGCTACCACCCAACTTTGGGGCAGGTTTCAGCCGATAGAGCGTTTACAATTGTTTGCATTTGTACCGTACCAGTACAATACGCAAACCCCTGCCGGCAGTACAACTACTACCCAATCGGGCATTGGCGATATAACCATTTTGGCAAATGCCGTGGCAATAAAAAAAGCTGATGATAATGGCAATGCAACACTGCTGCTGGCGGGTGGTGGCCTCAAACTGCCTACCGGCAGGCATAATGGTACATTGCCCAATAATACGGGCCTACCTGAAGCGCAACCTGGTACCGGTAGTTGGGACTTTCTGGTAAACACCAATTATACCATAAAAAGAAAAAATATGGGTGTTAATGCTGAAGCCTCGTACATTTTTACCACAGCAAATAAAGATGCCTACAAGTACGGTAACCGGCTAAGCGGTGCCGCACGTGTATTTTATACCAGGCAACTGGGTAATTGCATGCTATTGCCGCAGTTGGGCGGGAAATATGAATTGGCTTTGCACGACTATGATAACTACGACCGTAAATGGCTTAACGAGGATACAGGCGGTCAGGTTTTCTATGGCACTGCGGGTATTCAGGCATTTTATAAAAAAGTTGGTATGCAGGTTGGATATAACTATCCATTATCTCAACAGTATGCTTCAGGAAATGTGATTATCAAGCCGCAGTTCGACACAGGTATTTTCTTACTTTTTTAAACATTCAGAAATCCGGATGAAACCATATTTGATAATTTGCATTCCCATTACACTGTCTTTAGTATCAGGTTGCCAAAAAAAGGACGACACTCCTGTGCAGCCCGATAAAGTAGCAATAGACCTTATGACGCCCAGCGAACACCAGGAATATAAAAACGGGGATACTATCTTTGTTAAAGCCAATGTAAATTATGTAAGCCAGCTACATGGTTATGCGGTAACCATAAGCGATAAAAATACAGGTAAAATATTTTACAATAATGAAGACCATGCACATGGCGATCATTTCAGTATTGATGAATATTGGATAGATACGCTTGGCAATAACAATGAAGCCCTTAAGCTGGAAGTAATAGCTGTAATTGATCATGAGAACAATACAGCCAATAAGGAAATAGAACTGGAACACCAACCCTAGGCTAATAAAACAACGTCTTATATTATTAGACAATTAGAAAAACAATATAAAAAATACAACTATGTCAATTCAATTCAAACAAATATTACTGGCCGGCCTCATTGCCACTACAGCCGTATCTTGCAGTAAACGCCCCGACCCTGTAGAACCTGTACCTATAAATACCGAAGGTGAAATGGGCTTTACTTTCAATAACTATGTAGGCGACAAACCGCTTACACTTGCCACTGAAACTTATACCAACTGCGCAGGTGAAGACTTCACCGTAACTAAATTCAATTATTACATAACTAATGTAAAACTGATAGCTGCTGATGGCAGCGAGTACGCGCAACCGGAAAGCTATCATTTGGTGAAGCATGATGTAGCAGGCTCGCACCATTTTCATATAATGAATGTACCCGCAGGACAATATAAAGGCGTGAAGTTTTTAATTGGTGTAGATGAGGCGCGCAATACCAGCGGCGCACAAGATGGTGCACTAGACCCAACTAACGAAATGTACTGGAGCTGGATATCAGGCTATATAATGGCCAAATTAGAAGGCACTTCAGCTTCCGCTCAAGGCGGTAAATTCACACAGCATATTGGCGGTTTTAATGGCGAGTTTAACAGTATCCGCACAGTGACACTAAACTTCCCAACCACACTTAACATTAACAACACATCAACAGGTGAAGCAGAAGTAAAAGCTGACGTGCTAAAATGGTTCAGCGGCAGTACCTGTGTTGATCTTGCAACTGCATCTAATATAATGAACCCGTCTGCTACCTCTAAAAAAATAGCCGATAATTATGCTACTATGTTTTCTATAACTTCAGTAACTACAGCGGCAGAATAAATCTTTAAAAAACAAACAATGAAAAACATACTAAAAATATCATTGCTGGCATTATCGCTGGCTACTGTGGCGGCATCGTGCGAACGTGATACGGAAACCGATATGGCCGGTAAGGGTGGCTCTACTACACTTAATGTAACACCGAAGCACCACGACTCCCTCATTCACGATTGCACTATTTACATTAAGTATAATGCGCAGGATGCGGCGACTGTTTATGATGATTCGGTAAAATGCGTGGATAATAGCGATGGAATACCCGTGGCTACATTCTCCAACCTGAAAAAAGGTAAATATTATCTATTGG
>CBFGNI010000315.1:0-2423 GCA_965650105.1 uncultured bacterium
ATATTCAGGGTCTATGCCAATGCCTGTATCTACTACGTTGTACTGTACCCATATTTTATCATTGTCTGTTTTATATAAAACAGCATTTACATCAACATAACCCTGGTCGGTAAATTTGATAGCATTGCTGGCCAGGTTAATAAGCACCTGGTTAACACGCGTTGGATCGCCGATAAGATGGTGGGGTATCCCCTCATCTACTGATGTGCGGAATTCTATATCCTTTTCTTCTGCTTTCAGCATCAGCATATCGCGGATGCTTTGTATTATTTCGTTCGGCGCAAAATCTATTTGCTCTATAACTATTTTGCCGGCCTCAATTTTCGAGAGGTCGAGTATATCATTGATAATAACTAACAGATTATCTGCCGAAAGGCGGATGGCATCCAGGTAACGAACCTGGTCAGGCCTTGGGTCTTTGCCCAATAATAAACGTGTCATACCCACGATTGCATTCATCGGTGTACGTATCTCATGGCTCATATTAGCCATGAACTGTTGCTTGAGGTTGGCTGTACGCTCCGCTACTTCCTTTTCTTTTTGTGCCAGTTCCAGCTGCTGGCGCGATTGCAGGTTTCGTAACTTATTAAGCGTTGTTTGCTTGAATATTTCTTCTTTCAGCTTCTCATAAGCTTTCAGGTGATGGAATGCTTTAGGTATATCGCCCATCTTATCGTACAGCAGCGATAAGCCTTCGTGAACGCTCATTATATCGTGCTTACGGGTATATTCCCTTGCAAGGTCGAAGGCGGCGTTCATGTGCTGTAAAGCCTGCCTGAAGATACTTTCGTCCATCATCAGCCTGCCCATGTAGAAATGGCTGATGATCTGCACTTCTGCATTGCCCAGTGTTTCCGATTTTTCCAGTGCTTCTTTAAGGTATTTGCGGGCGTTGTTGAAGTCCTGCATTTTATAGTACACTTTGCCCAGGCCACTGGTAGCCATTACATGCAATACTGTATCGGGTTCCGTATGTTTCAGGTTTTCTTCAAAGTATTGTAATGCTTCGCTGTATTGTTCTTGTTTGAAGTAAATATTGCCCAGAATGGTGTACAGCGAAGTAAGGCGGTGCATATCTTTCGCTTTCTCGAAAATAGGCAGGCAACGCAAGGCAAAATCAAGTGCATGCTCATAGTCATTCAAATCGTAATGAACGTAAGCAATACTGGCCAGGTTTACCGATTGTGCTACTTCATCGCCCAGGGCTTCGTTAATAGCAAGTGCTTTCTCGAAATTATTCAGCGCATCGGCGAGGTCGCCACGGTCGCGATAGATATACCCCAGATTGTTGAGGATGCGTGCTTCCAGCGGTTTGTTCTTTATATCGCTGGCTATGGCCAATGCGCTTTGCAATATCTCTATACCATCGTCATACTCGCCCAGCTGCCAGTAGCACCAGCCTTTCAGGTTCATACCCCGACCCAGGCCTAAAGGATACCCGTGTTTTTCCGAACGGGTTATTATTTCCTCGGCCATGTCCATAGCGCGCTCTACATCTATATTACGTATCTCCATCGCCATATCGACATAGGTATCGATACGTGCGTTTTCGTTGTGTATTGAATTGTAGAGTTGCTTTAGTTCAGTATATCTGGGTGTATCCATTCTTTGAAAAGCTGTATGATATATAAAATTAAAAATCCCCTGCCGTTCAGCAAGGGATTAAATATTATACTAAAAGTAAATTAACCATTTTGTTCCATGCGGCGGTAATCGTCATGGCCTTTGTCCTCGTAGCTGGTAAATACAGCGCAACCATGCCCTATCAGTGAAAGTCCCCATGCAGCTATGATCCATGCGTGCCAAGGGTAAGCCCAATGATGTTCGCCTTGTTTATGGTGTATCATTACCATAATAATAACGCCAATAGCATAAATGATAGTGTGCAAAAAGAACATTGACTTCTGACGTCCGGTTGGTTTTATCTTTTGAGGCATTTTTAACTGCTATATTTTGGGCAAAGATAATAGCTGACGCTGATAAAATGAAATAACGGGTATTCAAGTTTCAGGTAATGTGATTTTATACTTATTCTCCAGCTTTTGCTGTTTTTCAATATTACGAGCTTCATGTTCGTATTTATTGTTATGATAGCCATATTTAAAGGACTGCCATATATATTTCAGCAGAAACGAGGTAAAGCCAGCTTGTTCATACTGTTCTACATGCACCAGTTCATGTTGCAGCCAGCGTTTATCGGCCACGAAGCTTTTAGCTGATGTTCCATATAAGTGGATAGTGTATCCGATCACCATGGCTATACGTTTGCTCTTTAGCTTGCGTGCAGCCAGCTTTGCCAACCACGAGTTTTCTTTTATACGAACTTCCTTCATTACGGTAATGTATATGCAAAAAGCGCTCCTACATTTCAAAGACAAGATCGGCATTTATTGCCGCGCCTGCCATATTTCCTGAAGCTACTG
>CBFGNI010000316.1:0-2395 GCA_965650105.1 uncultured bacterium
GGGGCTTGTATGTAATTAGGTAGATATTTAGACAGATAAAAAATGACTGACTTATGCAGTTTCGTTATCTGGTATTTACCGCTAAGTTTAGCCGTAAGTGCATTACTTTCTATAGTTACAACCTTTTGGCTATCGGGCGACATGTCTGATTGCACATATATCGAATCAAGGTCAAGGCGATTGCCAAACCTTAATACATTGATGTTGTATAGCTTTACATAACCGAGAAAATTATCGAAGTTCGTACCCACCCAGTTAAGGTCAATATCGGCGGTTGCTGTTAAGCTATCCTTGGTAAAATTAAGAGCCCTGAAATCGCTTTTCAGTAGGTTGGCTGTAGCATTTATGTTTAATTGCTTATCCACAACTTTCAGCTGGCCATAAAATGCGAATGCCAGGTTAGGATCGTCTATCAGCAGGTTACCATCAAATTTGTTTCTTTCTACAACACCATCTGCATTTATGTTTTGATAGGTATATCCATGGTACGTAAGGCGGTCAATAAAGCCATCTACATTTATTTTAGCTATCTCGGGGTCAAAAGCATTGCCTTGTACTTTTGCGCGCATAGTAATAGCCCCCAGGTCTTTAATTCGAAGTAATGTGCCGAGGTCGAAATTATCAGACATAACTGTACCGCTATATACAGCATGGGCTTGGTTCATATCGGGGATGTTCATTTTTACATCCGATGTAATAGTGCCCAGGTTCGTTATCAATGTTCCGTTAGCAATGAAATTATCTATATAGCCAACGTAGCTGCCTTTAAAGTAGGCATGCGTTACTTTTTCCAGCGCTAGGCTTGGATTGTCTTTTAGTTTAGGTGCATAATGAAATATAGCTTGTCCGTTAGTATATATTTCTCCGTTTTTATAATCTATCCATGTGTTATTAATATCAGGTAACCCTATCATGCGCAGGTCACCTTTTACTATCATATTCCCGTCAGTTACATTTAGGTTTTTCGATGTAAGACTATCAACTGTACCGGCAACAAAACCATTCGCTTTTATTATGGTTTTAAACTGGCGTATCGATGGGGCGAAATAACCTACATCATTTGCATCAATGGAAGCATTTTTAAAATCCCCCACCATCACTACTTTGTCTATATAATTCTTAAAATCAGGGAAACGTGTATAATGCATCGCATAATAACGTTGCAGTACACTATTATTTGTTTCCAGGTAAAGATTGTCGCAAATAGATGCATTGGGCGATACAAAGACATCTGCTTTCAATTTCTTAACGATAAAACCGCTACGCTCTTTGGCAGAGAAGGTCATTTTACCACGAATGGTATCACCAACAATTTTTATATCCGTCGCTTCGGCATTTATTGCTTTTACACCAATATGCTGAGGGTCAAACAGGTTAGGCGTAGGCATATCTTCGTCTTGGTCTGAGCTAAATGCACAATCCTCAAGCGATAGTTTACCTAGTTTTACAACCCAGTTACCTTTATTGAATGGGGTAGTATCTATAACTGAAGGCTTCTTTGCTTTTTTGGGTCTGCCGCCGTCATAGTCGCGTATCATTACTGTAGTACGCTTTGCAACTATCTTATCAATGTCTAGTATCTTCTTCCTGAAATCAACCTTATTAGCATCTATCAAAAAACTGCCAATTTCAAAATCTTTATCGGCGCCTATCCATGCGTCATCCATATGGAAGCGTACGTTCTCAAGCTGTACTTTCTCCAATCCTATGTCAAAATCATTTTGTTTTTTTGGTTTGGTGCTTTTTTTACCACTATCAAAAGCGTCTATAATGAATTGAAAATTCCACTCATCAGAGGTGTGTGTACGGTAAAGATTAGCATAGGTATTTTTTAAGCCAATGTATTTTATCACAGGCTTGTCGCTGAAAATAAACCAGTCTGTAATTCTTGCTGACATCTCGCCTGCATACAGCAGTGTATCTTTATTGCGTCCTTCTATGTATAATCCTTCCAGTGTTACACTGTTCAGTATCCCAATCTTTACCCGGTCAATGCTGACTTTTGTCTTTAATTTATCGGCTAAAATTATGGTTGCGCGTTTGGCAATAAAGGTTTGTACGGGTGAAAAGTTCACCAATATGATTATCAGTACAATAAGCCCCAGAATACTTAGGGCGATATTTCTTAATATTTTAAGGAAGCGATTCAGTTTTACTATTTACCCGGTCAGTATAATCTTGCAAAAATAGCGTCCTGCTTCTATATTCAACACAACATTTTGTTAATGATTATTACTATTTAATATATGTGTATTTGTGTAATAGTATGAAGGCGAACATAACTATACGGTAAAACCACTATTTTACGCCCTCAATTCTGCACATCTTTTAAAATACAACACATGAAATATTCAGTGTTAAGCACATCGTTATTATTGCTTAGTATGACAGTTTT
>CBFGNI010000317.1:0-2391 GCA_965650105.1 uncultured bacterium
GCTTTACCACTCCCGTTTCGGCGTTGGCAACTACCCAGCATGTGTTCTGGTGCATACCATAGTCTATGATGAATATAGCGTGGCCCTGCCCCAATGGGGTCTCAACCAATATAGCAGGGTTTAGTTGCAGTATCATACCGAATAAAAGTAAAATACTATGCCATTGAGGATCATTTTGCTGCCTTCTTTCTCATTTTACCGAGATCTTCGAGGTCGGTATTCATCAGCATAACAGGCCTGGGTATCACCTTTATTTTTTCGGTTTGCTGTGTGAAGCTCCTGAAATAGTCAACTTCCAGGTCTTTATGGCCTTCTACCGCACTATATACAGCTAAACGTGTTGTATTATTCACCGGTTTACCATCTTTTATGGCCGGCTTCCATGCAGGCATCCTGTTAATAACATCATCGAGGTATAAATAAAGTACTTCGTGATCGGTATTAATAGTTCTATTTGTAAAACCTACTGTACAGGGCCTTCCCAAGGTATCTACCGACACATCGATAATGATCAGCCCACCTATTAATTCTATTTTTTTCCAGTTAACATGTTTATCGAAGTATTTGTTGATATTACCTGGAAAATGTGCCAGTTTATCGGCATCGTCTGTGGGGTAGCCTACAAGGCCGCATTTAGGCATATAGTCTATTTTACTATCACTTTGCGCATAAGTGACGCTAAAAGTAAGTATAGCCAGGATAAGGGTTATAAAGTGTTTCATAGGTTGCGTTATAAATAATAGCCACAAAATAATGAAATTTGTAAACAGGTAGCAGATGGCACAATCATTTTGATGTAAGGTTTAAACAGTATTTATATGAAATTGTCAAGATTGATATGGTATGGCGTGGCCGGTATTGTAGCAGGGCTGTTGTTTGAAAACAAATCGCTGAGGGTGAAAAGTAAGGCAAGCCACAAGGGTAGGGAGCTGAAAAAGAAAGTGGGCGATATGGTTCATAAAAAGTCATAGCATTTCAAATATAAAGCGTGCATCGGCCCAAAAGGTATCGAGGGCTATAATGCGTTGCTTGAGGAAAGAGATAATAGCCGGCCAATCGTTTTGGTTGGCTATGTTTATGCCATTAAGCGAGGTACTTACCGTGCTTGTTACTTTTCCATATTCATCTACATCGTTTTCGTTCCAGCTCCATTCTTCACCAAGCGCATCATTCAGCATTGCTTTCATGTTTTGCAACTGGTGGTAGTACTTTGCCCGGGTTTCAGCATCGCTGTGCGATAGCACGATCGCTATGCCTGCCTGCTTGTTGTCAGCATCCATTACGAAACGTATGTTGGCTACACCTGTCTTATAGTTCACCCAGTTCACCTTATCGCCGGTGGCCGATACTATGGGCAGCATGTATTGGCCAAACCTCGTCCAGAAGTCTTGTTTCAGTTTCGATAGCTCTTGACGGGTGTACATCTTTTCGTATCTAAATTAGGTTTATTTATTGTTCAATTTTGTTGAAAAAATAAGAAAAATAAAAAAATTACTGCGCGACAGTTGGGTGCTGCAAGCCTTTACAGTACTTGTTTTCAGGGTTAAAATGTTGTTTGTCATATTTTAATTTCTTAACAAAATTGAACAACGCATATGAAGTTTTATATGTATTATCGTTCATAACAAATATACGCATAATTTTTTATTTTATTGCTGTGTTTTGTTGCAGATAATCATTATACTTGTGGGTTACCTTAATGCAAAAAACAACTCAAGCACTAATTCAGAATAGAGTAATGACTATTGTATTAATCTAAACTGTAACATATTTTTGCATCAAATTAATTCCTTATGAACCTTAATCGTACATTCCTTACTGTATGCTGCGTATCAGTGATTTTTGCCGCCTGCAAAAAAGATGATAATAACAATGGAACTAATAACAGTGGTAACAACAATTCCTCTGCCACTCAAAAGTCTTTAGTAGCCGGTAAATGGCAACAGTCGGCAGGTACCGCTACTGTTACCTATAAAGGCAAGGATACCACTCTTGATGTTTATAAAGAGATGGATGACTGCGATAAGGACGATTTTATACTATTTGCTGATAATGGTACCGGCACCATTGATGAAAACGCTAATAAATGCAGTGATGATTTGCAGGTGGAAAATTTTAAATGGGCACTATTAAATAACGATACCAGGCTAGCTCTTGTAGATAGCAATCCCGATACTTTTGATGTGGTGACAATGACGGGTACAGAGATGAAGCTAAAATTAGTAAAGCCAAATTCTTCAGGCCAGCCTGTTACTACAATTAATACCTATAAAAATATCAGGTAGCTTATCCTTCTGCTTATTTCGGGACTAATATTGCAGATGCAATTCTTCATTCACTACTTTTTGCACCTGGTATTTCCGGGTATCATAGCTTACGTGTTTTACAGGT
>CBFGNI010000318.1:0-2383 GCA_965650105.1 uncultured bacterium
TTGTGCCATGCCTACCACCGCCTGCAGCGATGCCATGGTGATAAACTTCCCTACCTCTGTTGACGAGGTGACTAATAACAATGTATTTAGTTTGTACCCCAATCCTAACGACGGATCTTTCAAGGTGAAAATTCAAAATTCAAAAGTCAAAAAAATAGAGGTAGTAAACGTAGCAGGGCAGGTGGTGTACCAAACCCAACCTGAAACCCCACAAGCTGAATACACTATCAGTTTACCAAAACAACTACCGGCAGGCACCTATATGCTGCGTGTGTACGATGGTGTTGAATACTATCGCAAGAGCTTTACGGTAAACAAATAAGCGCGGCTTAACTATTTTAACAGCCAAAGCAATTTGCTTTGGCTGTATTGTTTTTACGCGCTACTCTTTCTTCTTCAGTTGCTCGTTATGCCATTGCACATAGGCGGCTTTTTGCCTTATACGGTAGTAGTACATAAATACCGATGTATCCATAAACTGCTCGGCATCGGCTATTTTGCCTTCGTTGTATTTCATCGATATATCCCAGAAGCTATCGTACCAGCCATCTACCTTATCGGCTACCGACTGGAGGGCTGTGGTTGCAGTGCGTTCAGGGCTTCCAGGCGCTGGCTGAAATAGTTCGTATTTGTCAAAGTAGCGGATAGCTCGCTCCATGCCGGTGTGTATGGTATGCCAATGCTTAAAAAAAAAGCGTACAGCTCCGGGTCGGGTGGTATATTCTGTGTAGCGTCGCCTTTGGCCATGGCTACTTTGCGGCGTGTGTGGTAGTCTTCAGTAGTATCCGGGTCTTCACCTTCAGCAAAGCAATAAATAGCGCCCATACGCAGGCCGCAATCTTCATCTACAGGGTAGCGCAGGCGGTATTTTATATTGTTAGCCAGTGTAGCAATATCGGTACGCAGCGTTTTTATATTCTTCTCATCGTTGCAGCGCTCCAGCATTTTGTCCATCATGGCGTCCAGCAGGTCTTTTGTAGCGCCTGCGCCTGCATATATATTTTGTGCGCCCGCCGCCACGTAACGGCTCAGGTGGTAGCCGGTGGCAATATCTTCCGGCATATAAAAGCGTGTATTGTGCACTTTACTGTAAAAAACTTCCTTGTACTTAGGGTTGTCAGCAAACATGATAAGATAGGATTTAGGTTATTTAAATAGCAAATATACAACTTTTATACTTATTTATACAATATCAATAATTTTTTACTTAAATAATTAATTGTCATTTTTATAGCTATTCCTTGCAACAGTTTTACCGTTTTACCCAGAAATACATGAGCACGCATAGCAGCAATGCTATGAGAGTGATGATGAGCGGAAAATACTTATCACACCCTGCCCGGCGGCTGCTTTGCCTCACCTGGTTGTATATGCTTTGCTGCAAGGCATTATTGCTGCCAGCCAACAGCGCCAGGCGGTTGGCCACAGCTACCATATACCGGTGCTTCAGGTGGCGGGTAGCCGCCAGTATTTCGGTTGCCACAGCCTCGTTAATATGTGCATCTTCATTCTGCTGCAGTATGGCCATGTGGGCATCGCTCAGCAATAGCCATATATAGTCTTGCAGTGCGCTATGGCTCATGCGGTAGATATCTATAGCCTGCATGTGCCTGGCCAACCTGCGGCTTTCATCCAGTATCCATTGGGGGGTTATAATGTGCGTATCGCGCGTGCGGTTGCCCATGCCCATCAGCCACCTTTCCTCATCGTATTGCTTGCGGCGTGCTGGCGTGCCGAGTATATCATAGGCTTCTTTAATATCCAGGAAGCGCGTTGCCGCAAATGCGCCATTATTGGTATCGGGATGGTACATACGCGCCAGCCGCCTGTACGCAGTTTTCACCTCTTGCTGGGTGGCTGCGGGCTTTATCTCAAGCGTGCGGTAGTGGTCTTTAAGCGTAGTCATTTCAGGCATGGCTAAAGTAATAATAATACTGCAAGCGGCAGCGCAGGGCGCCTAAACCGCAAACAAAAATGCCCGCTACCATAAGGTAGCGGGCGAAAAGTATTTATCAAAAAAAGATAAGCCCCGGCTTATTTAATATTACAAGTGTAGCCGAAAGCCAAAGATGTATTGATACTTGTTTGATAGTTAAGGCATTTATCTTTAGCCTTATCTTTCTTCCACTCATTTACAGGATAGCTCTTTTTAATAGCACCATCAGTACCTGTGCATTCGCAAACATATTCTTTTTGGCAAGAAGCAAAGCCTAAACATAATACTGCAAGAATAAGTGTAAGTCTCATTTTATTATTTTGATAAAATCAAGCGCAAAATAGGACATTCTTGCGACCTATAAAAGCATGGGGGTATTTTTTCAACCTTTCTATGACAAATTATGATTATTCTCTATCTTTATTCAGAGAGAGAATATTATTAACG
>CBFGNI010000319.1:0-2380 GCA_965650105.1 uncultured bacterium
CTTATGCTTCTTTCTTCAACCTTATATGGAAATGTATATTTGAAGGCGCTATTAAAACGGCACTCAAAAGCGATAACATTGCCGATGCTATAGCAGAGAAGAAAACTACCGGGCCTGAAAAGAAGAAAACATTCCTGCAGCGGATATTTGGCAAGAAAGATAAAAAAGAAGAACAAGCGAGAGAAAAGGAGAAGGCAATAAACAAAGAAAACAAAGAGGACAAGAAGGAAAATTAAAAAGATAAAAAATAAAGAAAGGCGGCAATGCCGCCTTTCTTTATAAAAATTCAGATAAACATTAAGGCTTATAAGTAAGCCCCATGTTGTACAACATAAAAGCCCACTTATCGGCCTGTTCATCGATGATCATTGCAGTTGGCTTACCGGCACCATGACCCGCCTTAGTTTCAATACGTATCAAAACAGGATTAGGACAAGATTGAGCAGCCTGTAAAGCAGCGGCAAATTTGAATGAGTGTGCAGGTACCACCCTGTCATCATGATCTCCGGTAGTAACCATTGTTGCAGGATAGCAAGTGCCTTTTTTCACGTTGTGCACCGGTGAATATTTGTACAGGTATTCGAACATTTCCTTATCATCATCGGCTGTACCGTAGTCGTAAGCCCAACCTGCACCCGCAGTAAACTTGTGATAACGCAGCATATCTAACACACCTACTGCGGGGAAACATACGCGGAAAAGATCAGGACGCTGTGTCATACAAGCGCCAACCAACAAACCACCATTTGAACCACCTGATATTGCCAGGTAATCTGTTGATGTGTAGTTTTCTTTTATAAGGTATTCAGCGGCACTGATAAAATCATTGAATACATTTTGCTTGTTGAGTTTTGTGCCCTGGTTATGCCATTCGTCACCAAATTCACCACCACCGCGTATGTTGGCTACCGCAAACACACCACCATTTTCCATAAAGGCCAGGTTGCTGACACTAAATGTTGGCGTGATACTGACATTGAAGCCGCCATAACCATATAAGAGCGTGGGGTTAGTTCCGTTCAGTTTCATTCCTTTTTTATAGGTAATGATCATCGGTATCTGCGTACCATCTTTACTGTTTTTATAAAATACTTGTTTGCTTTCGTATTGAGCAGGATCGAACTTAACACCTGCTTTCTTATACACTACCGACTTACCAGTATTAATATCATACTTGAAAATAGTTGCCGGATAGACATAAGATGTAAATGTGTAGTACAGCTCCTTCTCTTCACGCTTACCACTAAAACCAGATGCCGTACCCAAACCAGGTAATATTATTTCGCGTTCTTTCTTTCCATCCAAACCGTATTGGTACACTTTAGAAACTGCGTTTTCCAGGTACTGTGCAAACAGTTTGCCGCCACAGGTTGAAATAGTTAAAGGGAACTTAGTTTCAGGTATCAGATCTTTCCAGTTATCTGGTTTTGGATTGGCAGCATCCACAACTACCACTTTACGGTTAGGCGCCCCCTGGTTAGTGACTATATAAAGGTTGCCATTTTCGCTGTGCACAATTTCCTGTTCTGTATCGAAGCCTGCTACCAACTGCATAATAGGTGCAGCTTTTTGTGTAAGATCTTTCAGGTATAGCTCATTGCCATAAGTAGCATTTGCCGCCGATATTACCAGGAATTTCTGATCTTCCGTTACGCCACCTCCTATATACCGGCGGGGGTTATCCTCGCCACCAAATACCAGTTGGTCTTGCGATTGCATTGTGCCCAACTTGTGATAGTATAGCTTGTGGTATTGTGTTTTGCCCGAAAGCTGGCTTCCTTCTTTGGGCTTATCATAACTGCTGTAGTAAAAACCATCATTACCATACCAGGAGAGTCCGCTAAACTTTACATCCATCAGCGTATCGCCCAACTGTTTTTTTGTTTTAGCATCCAGTATGATGACCTTTCGCCAGTCTGATCCACCTTCAGATATCTGGAAAGCGCATAAAGAGCCATCTTTTGTAAAATCGATACCGGCCAAAGAAGTAGTGCCATCTTTTGAGAACTGGTTTGGGTCAAGAAAAACTTCAGGCATTCCCTCACCTTTTTGTCGGTATAAAACACTTTGGTTTTGAAGGCCATCGTTCTTGTAGAAATAAGTATATGCACCTTCCTTAAAAGGCGCCGAATATTTTTCGTAGTTCCATAGTTCGGTTATACGCTTCTCAATATCATTGCGGAAGGGTATTTGGGATAAGTAAGCGGAGGTAACCTCATTTTCGCGTACTACCCAGTCTTTGGTATCATCGGATATGTCATCTTCCAGCCAGCGGTATGGGTCGCCTACTTTGGAACCAAACATATCATCGGCCTGTGTACCCATTTTAGTTTCAGGGTACTTGCCGGAAAAAGCTCCGGGCTTTTGTGCAAAAACTGTC
>CBFGNI010000320.1:0-2378 GCA_965650105.1 uncultured bacterium
CGCCCTTATTAAAAACCTTTTTACAGGTTGTGGTATATCGTTATAAAGCTTCTTTACTGCTTGCATTATTTGCCCTCGGTAGGTTCTGCTGTTCGGTTTTTCTTTTTGTTTTCAGCCATTTTTTTAGCGCCATAGCCTACACCCGCTGCTACTAACAGGCTGATACCACCATCCAGTGGCACACCGCCGCCGCCATTACCGCCACCGTTACCACTATTACCACCACCACCGTGATGACCGCCACCACCACCTGCAAATACAGCTAACGGCAACAATGCAAAAGATAAGATCAACAGACTCTTCAAAAACATATTGTGATATTGATTTATTGATTTCATAATTAAGTACTACTATGCAATACCGGCAAATGGTATTGCCCCGTTGGCAACCTCTATACTTAGATTAAAACGTGTGAATACAGCACAAATTTAAAACATATTATACATTATGGGAAATCGCAAAACCCGTTTAACCTGTAGATAACATCTTACTCACTAATTATTAAGAAATTAGCTTAGCAGGTTATTGAGCCCTTCCTTATCAGGAAAGTTAACCAGTACGCCCATCCCCTTCTTTTGATACATAACCATACTACTAACAGCCGCGGCTGATGCATGCCCGTTCTTTACTACTTCAGCTATATGGGCTATACTCCCCGCACCACCGTTAGCTATTACAGGTACACTTATTGCATCGGCTATCTTCGCCGTTATATCAATATCATATCCATTCCAGGTACCTTCTCTATCTATACTGGTTAGTAAAATTTCACCGGCGCCTTGTGCTTCCAGTTGTTGCACCCAGTTTACAGCATCAGCATCTATTTTTTCAGTACCGTTATTAATGAATACATGATGTCTGCCCCACATGTTCTTCTTCACATCAACTGATACTATCACTGCCTGCGAACCAAAATGTGAAGCTATCTGTTCTATTAATTGCGGTTGCCTGTATGCGGCTGTATTCAGTATTATTTTTTCAAATCCTATGGAAAATATCTTTTGCGCTGTTTCAAAACTATCTATGCCGCCGCCATAGCTTAAAGGCATAAAGCATTCATTGGCTATTTGCTGTAATAGCGCAAAGTGGGGCGGCTGTTTATTCAAGGTGTTGCGTATGCCCAACAGGCACAATTCATCTACTTCCAGTTCGTTGAATATGCGTACTGTATTTACAGGGTCGCCAATATAAGCGGGGTTGGCAAACTTCACCGTCTTTACCAGGCTATCGCCTATCAGCTGCAAACAAGGTATTACGCGCGTTCTCAGCATTTATAGTTGTGCGAAGTTTTTAAACAATTGCATACCAAATTTATGGCTCTTCTCGGGGTGAAACTGTGCGCCATATATATTCTCTCCATTGGTTATTACCGAATCAAAATCGCGACCATAATGCGTGCGCATCAGTACATTTTTTTCATCAGCGGCAGTTACGTAATATGAGTGTACAAAATAAAACCTGGGCTCTTCAGTCAGGTCTTTGGTCAATACGCTGGGTTGTATTTCCCGCGCAAGGTTCCAGCCCATGTGTGGCACCTTCATGCCCTTGTCAGTAAACCGGAAGCGTTGCGTAGTGGCATCTATCCATCCAAGCCCTTGCATCATTCCTTCTTCGCTGCCCGTGGTTAATAGCTGCATACCCAGGCATATACCTAGTACAGGCACTTTTTGTTCCATTGCTTTATACTGCAGCACATCGCGCAAACCGGCATCTTTTATTTTCAGCATAGCAGCATCAAAAGAGCCAACCCCCGGTAGCAGCAACCGCTCAGCCTTCTCTATTTCGTTTATGTCGCTGGTTATATTGTTCTGCACCTTCAGGTAGTTGAACATATTATGCACCGAGCCAAGGTTGCCCATTCCGTAATCTACTATCGTCACCATCAGGCTGCCATTTTTTTCAGCTTTTCCATATCCAGTGGAAAGCAGTATTTCAGATAAAAACTCTTAGGTACCAGGTGTGCTTTGTATAACGTATAAAATAATGGCCTCAACCGTTCAAAGGTTTTCTTATAGGTATCGTAGTTCCAGAAATATTTCTTGGGCGCGCGCATCAGGGTTTCATATTCTTCATCGCTCAGCTGCATGCGCTTTTTAAAGTAGTTCAGCAGTTCAGGTTCTACCACAGGTGGTGTAGCATATTGTGCCAATGCATCTTCGCGCTTCATATCGCCCGAGCGTACTGCTGCCGATAGGCTATTATTCCTTTGGTCAATATCAAACCTTTCAGGATAGTACACACTATGGTTGAACGCACTCATCCTGTTCTCTAAATGGTGCACTCCATAATATTGCCAGCCATATTCACGCTCCAGGAACTCCCGCGCCATTTGCTTGGAGTATGGTATATACCAAAGTGGCCTTATTTTTTTTATGCGC
>CBFGNI010000321.1:0-2355 GCA_965650105.1 uncultured bacterium
TTTACAGTTAGACTACAACAAATCGCAGGAATTTCAGGATATAGTTGATCTTGCCGGTAAGCTATGCAATATACCTGTAGTGCTGATTACACTATTAGATGAAGATGTAAACTGGCTGAAAGTGCGGGCAGGTTTGGATATTGAAGCAATGCCGCGCGAAACATCTTTTTGCCAGTACGGTATATTGTCCGATGACCTGCTTATTATAAACGATGCGACGAAAGATAAACGGTTTCAGAATAACCCCTTGGTAAACGAGCTTCCTCATGTACGTTTTTATGCGGCGGCACCTTTAGTTATAAGTAACATGCGTTTAGGCACGCTTTGCCTGTTCGATAATAAACCCAACCACCTTACCGAACTACAGCAACAGACCTTAACAGTTTTATCGCGGCAGGTAACATTTTTAATGAAGCTTGAATTGAATAAGCTTATGCTGCAAGAGCATGTAAAGGAAATAGAAGCACAAAATGAATCGCTAAAAGAAATAGCCCGAATGCAATCTCATGATATACGCCAACCTTTAACTTCTATTATGGGCCTTATCAATACTATTAAAGATGATAATTATAAGGTGGAAAAAGAAAGGATATTGATGCTTGAAGAAGCAGCTAATGATCTGGATAATAAAATTCATGCTATCGTAAATCATACAAGTGGGTCAGCATAAAATATATAGCGAAGAGTATGCTACAATATTGTAAGATATAATGAACAAAATAATATTCTGAGCCGATGATACCTTATGTATCTTTAGGTAACACTTGCTGCATGAATATTAAATCAGTTTTACTTTTTTGCATGTTCTTACATGCATTATTATTTGTACCTGCAAAGGCTTTTTCCAAAATAGGCCTCGATATAAACGGAGGTGCTTTGATACACAAGCAAAAAATATATGATTATGGTGCCGTCAGGTACACTAACGCTATGGGCGGTGCGGTTGCCGCAAAAGTCACTTATCAATCCAGGTATTTCGAAATAGGGCCTTACGCCGAGTATGGCAGTATGCAACGCTCAGCTTATTTATTATTAGGTGGCGCAGCAAATGTACTGATACCCATTACCGATTTTCAATTTTACGCGGGTGTAGCCGGCGGCTACATGAATCTGAGCGATATTAAAAGTGGCAGTAGCACAGGTGTACAAATTGGTGCGCGTTACCCTATATTTTCCAATCTTCATTTCAATACCGAGATCAGCTTCAGGCACGTTTATACAAAAGCGCTGGTCTTTAATGCATTTGGCGTTATGGCGGGTTTTCATGTAAAATTCTAATCCATGGATCGCAATGAATACCCGCCCTTTCATAAAACCATCCTTATCAATGCAAGCGCATCAGCAGTATGGCAAGCCCTTACTACACCTGCCCTTATGCAGCAATGGATGTCGGAAACACCTATCCAAATAAATACAAGCTGGCAGGTAGGCAGCCCTTTCAGCATAAGTGGCCCCTGGTATAAAACCAGTTTCGAGAACGCAGGCCAGGTCTTGCAGTTCGAAACGGAGCATATCTTGTCATACTCGCACCTTAGCTCCCTATCCCGCCTGCCCAATGAACCTGACAACTATTGCATCTTTAGCTTTCAGTTAAACTCTGAAGGCGAACAAACCACCCTCAGCTTTACAGCCAGCAATTTCGTAACAGAAGCCATTTACAGGCATATTGTATTTTACTGGAATGTTGTCCTCGAACTACTCAAAAAGCATATAGAAAAGCCCCTTTCCTAAACAAATTGCCAATTCTCTACAGAATTTCCGAATACCAGTATCAAATTGCTATTTTTGGCAACGAATAGCATTAGCTAATTTGCTAATCATCACATCAGCTAATTAAACAATGAAAGTAGTCATATTTGCAGGCGGCAGGGGTACACGTATCTCTGAAGAATCATCGCTAAAGCCAAAGCCTATGATAGAAATAGGCGGCAAACCTATCCTTTGGCATATCATGAAGATATATGCCGCTTATGGCCATACCGAGTTCATTATATGCCTCGGCTACAAAGGTTGGATGATCAAAGAATACTTCGCCAACTACTTCCTCCACAATGCCGATATCACTGTCGACCTTGGCGAGAACAGCCTGCAGGTGCACAACAACTACGCCGAACCTTTTAAAGTATCGCTTATAGATACCGGCCTCGATACCATGACCGCCGGCCGCCTGAAGCGCGTACTGCCCTACATTGGCGACGAGACCTTCATGCTTACCTATGGCGATGGCGTGTGCAATGTCAACATCAACGATCTGCTGCGCATACACAAGCAAAGCGGCAAGATCTGCACCATGACCGCCATACAGGCTACCAGCCGTTTCGGTGTCATAAAAATGGAAGACGACGGCACCATCGA
>CBFGNI010000322.1:0-2328 GCA_965650105.1 uncultured bacterium
TATAGATAATACTAACCTGCGCAGGGTACAGATGGAAAACGATTATTTTACGTTATTCACCTTCTCAACCAAGTTCGACCCTGTGCCTACCATGCTTTGCCAAAACCATACTACTACTGTAAAAGGCTTTATGGGACAGACAACATCGTTCCGTAAAGAGACGTTAAAGACAAGTGTGCTTGTGATGGGTGAATACAAACCTGCGAATGAAGCGCGTTATATACATGGTGAGTATGGCAAAGGCACCTGGACGTTCTATGGTGGCCATGACCCAGAAGATTACCAGCATGCCATTGGCGACCCACCTACTGAACTGAGCAGCCACCCTAATTCTCCGGGATACAGGCTGATACTAAATAACGTGCTTTTCCCTGCAGCAAAGAAGAAGCCGCGCAAGACCTAGCATCTTAGAAAGTTCAGGATCAGATGATTCCCAATGGCGGGTATTTGATTACTTTTGAAGTATCATCACCCTACAAATCTGATTTATGAACCGTATTGACCGGCTATTCGGCATACTGACACTATTGCAATCGAGAAAGTATGTGCCGGCTGAAAAAATAGCCGAGAAGTTTGATATGAGTGTGCGCACTGTGTACCGTGATATAAAAGCACTGTGCGAACAAGGCATACCTATAAGCTTTGAACAACATAAGGGTTATTTCATAGTACAGGGATACTTTCTGCCACCTGTTTCTTTTACGACAGAAGAAGCGAATGCCCTCTTGCTGATGGAGCAATTAGTAACAGCGTTTTCTGATAAATCGGTACAGAAACATTATTCAGAAGCATTGAATAAGGTAAAGACTGTAATGCGTGGTGCGCAAAAAGACAAAATGGAAGTTTTAGGCGATAGCATAAGAATGCAGGTACCCGACAGGCTTTGGGGCGATTATGAGTTCCTGACCATTATACAAACTGCCATATCATCGAAACATATATTAGAGATCGAATACAAGAATAATAAACAGGAAGTAAGTAAGCGCCCGATAGAACCAATAGGCCTTATATTTTATGCCTTCAGCTGGCATGTTATCGGCTGGTGTCATTATCGTACTGACTACCGCGATTTTAAAGTATCGCGGCTGCTCAAGGCTATCAATACCGAAACCCCCTTCAAAAAAAGCGACCATATTCTGCTAAACGACTATATGAAAATGCTTCCTGTAAATTATTAAAATTTCTAAAAACAGACTGCCATAGGGTTGTCAGTGGGTGGTAGTTTCTTTGTGTTATCAAACTAAAAAAACTAACACAATGACACAGACACAGGCTTTCCTGAAAGAAATTGAACAAGAAGCGGAAACAACCCGCAAGATGCTGAGCATCATACCCGAAGATAAGTATGACTGGAAACCACACGAAAAAAGTATGGATATCCGCAGGCTGGCAACACATATTGCAGAGTTACCAGGTTGGGTAGCGATGGCATTGACCACAAGCGAACTGGATTTCGATAATAATCCTTATGAATATCCTAAGATCAATAACAATAAAGACCTGCTTGCCTTCTTTGAACAATCGCTGGAAAATGGCCGTAAAGAATTGCTGAATTACGATGACAGTGAACTGAATAAAGACTGGACGATGAGAAGCGGCGAGCAGATATACAGTGTGAGGCCTAAAGGCGATGTGATACGCATGTCGATATCTCAAACTATACACCACCGCGCACAATTAGGAGTGTTCCTGCGCCTGCTGAACGTGCCAATACCGGGCAGCTATGGCCCAAGCGCTGATGAAATGAAGTTTTAAATTAACCATAGGCTGCATGCTGTGAACATGCAGCCTATGGTTTAAACCTATACGTTATGAAGCTTGATCTCACCAAAAAATATAAGCGTTATTATACTGCCAAAGCAAAGCCCGAACTGGTAATGATAGACAAGGCGGAATACCTATCATTGCGTGGCATGGGTGACCCTTCAGGCAAAGAATTTGCAGATTGCATACAGGCAATGTACGCAACTGCGTACGACCTGAAATTCTTTTACAAGAATGAAGGCAAGGATTTTACCGTTGCAAAACTGGAAGGCCTGTGGCGATTTGATGAACAAAAATATAGTTGTGTGAGTATTGAGGAAGCGCCCACAAAAGTGCCGCGTAGTGAATGGGAATACTCTTTGCTGATAAGGCTCCCTGAATACGTAACTGCATTGCAGGTGAAAGAAGCTGTAAACAATGTAGTACTGAAGAAAGGTATCTTCCTGGCTAACGACATAGAATATTTTGAAATGAAGGAAGGCAAATGCGTACAGATGCTGCATGTAGGGCCATTTGACACAGAACCTGAAACACTGAAACAAATTGCGACATACTGTAAAGAAA
>CBFGNI010000323.1:0-2320 GCA_965650105.1 uncultured bacterium
TCAAAAAAGCATACGGTAAAACAAACGATATATTGTACGATGTGCTTACGTATGCACTAAAGCTGGAATACCTGGAAGATGAGTTTTACAAAACAGTAGTGCTTGCATCGACAGTATTGACGCCGGAAGCAGAAGCGATGTTCACAAAAATATCGGCAGATGAAACCGCGCACGTTAAGTTTTTGCAGAATTTTATTGATAGTACAGGTAGCTATGTAATACCAACACCTACTTTTGATTTTACAGGTGGCAATGGATCGGGGCAAGGACCATATAAAGAATACTTAAATTCGTTCCCTGATCTGCTACAAATGGCGCAGGCGATAGAAGACCTGGGTGTACGTACTTATAAAGGATTGGCTGTGGAAGCACAAGCGAATAACGAGATATTGACCAGCCTGTTGACGCTACACTCGGTAGAGGCGCGCCATGGCGCGCGTATACGTATGATGCGCACCGCACTCAACTTTTCTAAGGTGAAACCATGGGTTTATGGCAATATCGATGAGACTGTGGATCCGAGATTCAATAAAATATACGCGGAGGAAACCAGTACTATACAGGCAGGTATGCAAATAGTAGGTATCAATGGTTTTGAGATAGATGCTTATGCAGCTTCTGAAGCTTTTGATGAACCAATGAACAAATTCAACGTTGATATATTGATAGAACCATTTATCGATACAACGCCATAGTAAAGGAATACATGTATGAATAAAGGGATAGCTTTTAGTTATCCCTTTTATTATTTTACGATACCGGATCTACATCGGGCAATATTTGTAAGCTGTTATTGCCGCGTATGCCTGTTATGCGTTGGCGTTCATCGCGGATACATTTCTTTACCGCATTAATGATACCAGCATCGCGCGGACATTTTACCCAAACCTCTTGTATAAACATATTGCGTACCCGAGCTACAAGTGCAGGCACCGGGCCTTGTACGCCAATGCCTTCAATGGTTTGCAGTGTTTGTACCATTTGTGTGGCTGCTTGTATGGCTTTGGGTTCGTCGCGGTGTTTGAAGATTATTTTTATCAGCCGTACGAATGGCGGATATGCAAAATGTTCGCGTGCTTTTATCTCATTCTCGTAAAAGGCTTGCACATCGTGCTGCTGCACCCAATGTAAAACCGGGTGATGTATATTGTGTGCCTGTATCAAAACACGTCCGGCGCCATCTGCCCTGCCGGCTCGCCCACTTACCTGCTCCATAAGCTGAAATGCACGCTCATTAACGCGAAAGTCAGGATAACTTAAAAGGCTATCGGCACTAAGAATACCCACCAATGCAACGGGTGCCAGGTCTAGCCCCTTCACTACCATTTGTGTGCCTACCAGTATATCTATTTTATGCTTGCCCAGCTCATCGAGCAAATGCTGGTAGCTCTGTTTACCCCGCATGCTGTCTATATCCATACGTGCTACACGTGCTTCAGGTAGTAGCTGACGCACTTCTTCTTCAATTTTTTCGGTACCGAAGGTTTTGCTTTGTAAGCGGTTGCTGCCACATGAGGGACAGGTATGTATTACTGCCGATTGCTGGCCGCAATAGTGGCAATGTAATTTATCGGTGCTCTTATGATAAGTGAGTGACACCGCACAATTTTTACATTGTGGTACCCAGCCACACATCATGCACAATTGAAACGGTGCGTACCCACGGCGATTTTGAAAAAGTATGACCTGCCTTTTCTGTTGTAAGGCATTTATCATTGCCTGTTGCAATTCGGGGGTGAGTAGTTGATAACCCTGCTGACGAACTGTTTCAAGCGACTTTGCATTAATTACTTCTATGGCAGGCATGTTCACACCCAGGTATCGTTCTTTTAGTAACGCATAAGCGTATTTATTTTGCTTTGCATTGTAAATGCTTTCTACCGAAGGGGTGGCGGAGCCCAGTATTACTTTTCCGTCGTACAAGGAAGCAAGGTAAATAGCTGCATCGCGCGCGTGAAAGCGCGGGGCCGGATCTTTTTGTTTATAAGACGCATCGTGCTCTTCATCAACAATAATAATACCGAGATCGTTGTAGGGCAACCATAACGCAGAGCGTGGACCTACTACCAACCGGTATTTGTTTGAGCGTACTTTCTCCCATATCTCAACCCGTTCGTTATTGCTGAAGCGCGAATGGTATACCCCCATCTCCTCGCCAAAATAAGCGTAGAGCCTGTTGACGAGCTGAGTAGTGAGCCCTATCTCGGGTAACAACAATACAGCTTGTTTCCCTGCGGCCAGGCAGGCTTTTATCTTGTGTATATAAAGCAGTGTTTTGCCGCTACCGGTAACACCTTCCAGCAAAGCCACATTTTTTTCC
>CBFGNI010000324.1:0-2262 GCA_965650105.1 uncultured bacterium
AAAGTGTGTATCTCATCAATGAACATGATGATCTCACCATTACTTTCCTGCACTTCCTTTACAACAGCTTTCAGGCGCTCTTAAAATTCACCACGATATTTAGCACCGGCCATCAAAGCACCCATATCGAGCGCAAAGATGATCTTTGATTTTAAGTTATCAGGCACATCGCCATTTATTATACGATGAGCCAAACCTTCAACAATAGCTGTTTTACCTACACCCGGTTCCCCAACCAATATCGGGTTGTTTTTAGAACGGCGTGAAAGTATATGCAGCGTACGGCGTATCTCCTCGTCACGGCCTATTACGGGATCGAGCTTGCCATTTGTTGCAGCCTCGTTCAAGTTTTTAGCATAGCGTTGCAAAGAATTGTATTGCTGCTCGGATGTTTGCGAATTTACAGTATTGCCTTTCCGCAATTCTTTTATTGCTGCTATCAATCCCTTTTCTGTAAGGCCTGCATCTTTCAGCAGTTTCGATGTTTCATCGTTTACCTGCAATAAGCCAATTAACAAATGCTCTTGTGTAATGAACTCATCCTTAAACTCTTTAAGAATACTGCCCGCTTTCAGGACTACGTTATTCAATTCGCGACTAAGTGCCTGGGCAGGTTCGCCATTTTGCATTTTAGGCAAACGGGCTATTTGTTCCTGCAGCTTATTTTCAACAAAAGAAGTGTTTACGTTATTCTTTTTGAGCAAATAGCTGATAGGGCCATCATTATCATCTAATAAAGCCTTCAGCATGTGCGCTGTTTCAATATTAGGGTTTTGATTATTGAAAGCGGCTTGCTGTGCTTGTTGCAGTATTTCCTGTGCTTTTATTGTGAAGTTGTTCAAATTCATAGTGTTTGTTTCTATGCTATACAATGCATAAAAAATGTTCCAAAATATTTAAACAGCTATTATGTCATAATTTTTTAATGCATTAAGACATAGTGTCGTTATTAAGAGGTAAACGGGTGTATTATTAGCAGCCTAATGCTAGAGATTTATGCCTTAATGGCGTAGAAATCACCCTATTCTACCATTTGGTACCCCATTTGTTTAGAATGGCTTTGTGTAACTTACCATAGAATACAGATATTATGCAACGGCTGGTTTACATACTCCTGATGTTACCGTTCTTTCATAACGCGAAGGCTCAGAAAGACACTATTAAACTATACTACGATATTGGTGTATCTAAATTAAGTACAGCTTCAATGCAAGCAATTGATTCAGCGGTATACTTTGACCGCTTGCAGCGAGGAAAGAAACTGGCAATAGTTGGTTATGCTGATTATTTGGGTAGTGAACAATCAAACATTCATTTATCAGAGAGCAGGGCAAAAACGGTGCAGGAATATCTTGAAAAAATGGGTATTGATGCTAAGGATATACAGATAGTAATTGGTAAAGGTGAAGTAGCCCGTGAAGTATTGAACGGAACAGCTGGATATATAACCGACAGACGTGTAGATATAATTCTTGGAGGTATTCCTGACCTGCCTAAGGTGGCATTTGCAACGCCCAAACCTATACCTATTGCAGTGAAACCACCTGAGCAAATTGATGTTAGCAAATTAAAGAAGAATGCAACTATACGCCTTGATAATATTTACTTCTTGCCGGGTAGCCATAAGATAAGGAACATTTCAAATGCAGAATTGCAGAAGCTGTATAATACCATGAAAGATAACGAAAGGCTGAAGATAGGTATTGAAGGACATATCTGCTGCCTGCCACCAGGTAATAGTGATGGCTATGATTATGATAGTGAAGATTTCAATCTATCCCGTAACAGGGCAATAGCTATTTACGAATACTTAGTTCAAAAAGGTATCAATGCTGATAGAATGACTTACAGAGGCTTTGGCATATCGAAGCCATTATTTATGCCTGAAGAAAATGAAGAGCAGGAAAACAAGAACAGAAGAGTTGAAATAAGAATACTGGCTAAGTAACTTAAATATCACCATCTCCATCAATGATGTCAACATGTATTTTGTTGATAGAATCGAACAACCCTTTTTCAGAATAAGCTGTAACCATACCTTTTGTTTTGAAAGAAAAGAAGCCTGCTTTTTTGAGTAAGCTTTCTTCCTGTTTGTTATTAGCAAACAGCTTTATAGTTGTAGTACCTGGTTCTGTTTTATACAAATACTTTAATGCAGACAACAAATCCTGTTGCGATGAAAAATGAAAATCATAAAAACTGATGATGTTCGCATTTCGCTTGTAGATGAAGTAACTGCTTTTGTTTTCTGATAATAAAATG
>CBFGNI010000325.1:0-2259 GCA_965650105.1 uncultured bacterium
AGAGATACCTGAATTTACTGAAGAGAGCGCTGTAGGAACAGTACAATGGCCAACCAGTGTTGCTAATGTAAATGCGCAACTGCAGAATGTTGCCGTAATACCTAACCCATCGCATAACGATGCTCATCTTGTATTCAATTTACAAAGTAAGAGTAATGTAAATATTGATATAATAGATGTAACAGGCAAACATGTATGGCACCATGCAGGTGAATATAGTATGGGCCAACAATCAATATCATTGCCATCAAACGATCTTGTTACAGGCTTATACCTGATAAAGGTGAGCAGTGATGATCAGAAAATTGCAAAGCAATTGAAATGGAATAAGCAATAAGCTAATAACTGTATACTAAATAAGCCCCATGGAGAATTTCCACGGGGCTTATTTATTTTATTATATATAAATTAAATAATTATTTTTATACTAAAACATACGCTATGCAACCAAACTTATTGATTATTTTATTAGCTGCACTGGTGCCACTTGTAATGGGTTTTATTTGGTACAACCCTAAAGTAATGGGGGCTGCATGGATGAAGAGCACGGGCCTGGCAGAAGAGGAATTAAGGAAAGCGAATATGGCACTGGTGTTTTTCCTGAGTTTTGTCTTCAGTATTATGTTATCGCTTGCCTTGAGTGTTTTAGTTATACATCAGCTTCATTTGTATTCAATTGTTCAAAGCGAACCTAATGCATTCGAAAAAGGCTCAGCAGCTTATAACGATGTTGCTGCATTTATGGGAAAGTATGGTAGTAACTTTCGTACATTCAAGCATGGGGCACTTCACGGCACAATGGCTGCTATTTTCATAGCATTACCCATAATTGGTATTAATGCTTTATTTGAGCGTAAGAGTGCCAAGTATGTGCTTATACATTTAGGCTACTGGGCAATAAGTATGGGAGTGATGGGTGGTATCTTGTGTGCTTTTACTTAAAGTATTAAAACTGCACACGTTCTGCAAGCCAGCTGTCCTTTATTGGTATCAGCCAGTTGGTAAACAGTTCTTTTTTAGTAGCAGCTATATAATTGAATAGCGGAGTTTCTTTATTGATATAGCCCTTTTCTAAAGCGTATTGTATTTGATTGTAAGGTAGCATTTGTGCTTTACCATCTACAAGGAAAGTAAGCATCATCCGGTCGAACATATTAACGCTGTACTGGCGCTCAATACTTTTTACAATGCGAACAGAAGAATCGGTACTGCAACCACTAACCTGTACATCGGTTTCATCGGCTATAAAAACTATGAACTGTTTGAAAAGAAGTTTTGCCCAGCCTTTTACGGGTATGCCATGCGATTGCCAATGTGCGTAGAACTGGTGGAGCTGCTCATTTATTTCCAACTCTTCTTTTTCAATAAAAGCACGGCTGCTTTGGTATATCCAAACACGTGCATTCTCAGAAAATTCTTTGGGTAATAATTCTTCCAGTTCCTTAGTAAACATATTGCAAAGTTACATCAGAAATTTTGATGCAGCAGTAAAGCTAAATTCAATAGCTATCAGCAAAATCTATTAATCGGCAAGTGAGCGGGCAACCATTTCGGCGACATCCATTACCAATACACTATCTTCTTTTTCTTTATTTTTCACACCATCGGTAAGCATGGTAGTACAGAAAGGACAGTTGGCGGCAATAATGGTTGCCCCGGTATCAATAGCTTCTGCAGAACGTTCGAAATTGATACGGGTAGCGCCAGGTTCTTCCTCTTTGAACATTTGCGCACCACCAGCACCACAACACAGGCCTTTGGTACGGCAACGTTTCATTTCTACCAGTTCTACATCCAGCGCTTGCAGTACTTCGCGCGGGGCTTCGTATATATTGTTGCCACGGCCAAGGTAGCAGCTATCATGATAAGTAATTTTCCGGCCTTTAAATTCGCCGCCATCTTTCAGGCGCACGCGGCCATCGTTTATAAGTTGTTGCAGATAAGTGGTGTGGTGTATCACTTCATAGTTGCCACCCAATTCCGAATATTCGTTTTTTATGATATTGAAGCAATGAGGGCAGGTAGTAACGATCTTTTTCACATTGTACATATTCAGCAACTGAATATTGTTGTACGCCATCATTTGGAACAGAAACTCATTGCCCGCACGGCGTGCAGGATCGCCCGTACAACTTTCTTCTTTGCCCAGTATAGCAAACTGCACACCTACTTTATCTAATATCTGCGCAAAAGCTTTGGTTATTTTTTGCGCTCTTTGGTCGAAGCTACCCGCACAACCCACCCAAAATAACACTTCGG
>CBFGNI010000326.1:0-2242 GCA_965650105.1 uncultured bacterium
ATAATAAGCCATCACATCGCTGGCCTTGGCATCCTGCGATACGCCTTCGCTAAAAAACAGGCCAACCCCCTGTGTATGCATTTCTGCTGCTACCTTCATTAGGGTATTCGCATCTTTTATAGCGTCTATCTTATCTAGTTCAGGCTTTAGTGAGGCGATGCCCTGGCGTTCTATGCTTGTGGTGTCCATGCCACTGAACCAGAAATCGCCTATCTGTTGCTCCACACCATTTTTGGCGTTTTGTTTCAGGGCCTCTTCATTAATGTGTAACAGGCGCTTGTATAGCTCTTCCTGTACCAGGTGCCCGATGCCCCAACTCGATTCTTCAGCGGGGATAGGTGTGTTTTTTATCCATCTGCCTTCAGCGTATTCAAAAAAATCTTCAGCGGGGTTTATCGTGGTGTCCATATTGGTTACCAGAATATCCTCTTTAGGCGTACTGTCTTTTTTTTCGTTCGGTTTGCAGGCGGTAAATAGCATGGTTAGGGCTATGCCGCTATAAATGAACTTTTTGTTCATAAAATTATAAGTTGCTGTGTTAAGATTAGGTGTAAAAATAAAGAAGTTTACACAGCGTTCTGCACCGGGGCTATAAAATCACCCTTTCTACTCTATAGGATGTTCCTTTTTCAATCTTTCCAGCTGGGTTTCGGCGGTCAAGTCGAGGCGTAGCGGCGTAATTGATACCAGTCCGTTATCTACAGCCCATCGGTCGGTGCCTTCTTCTGCCGGTTCCAGGGGGATAACCGTAAACCAATAGTGTTTACGTCCCATTGGGTCAACACCGGGTACTATTTTGCCGTCGTAAAGCCGTACCGATTGGCGGGTCCATTGCATTCCCTGAGGCTGTTGCGGAAAGTTAACATTGAACAATCCCAGCTCAGTATCTGCGAGTAATAGCTCCAGCGTTTTGGTTACATACGGCTCCAGCGCATCGAAGTTTGGCTCATCTTTGCCTATAGGCGTACTTAGTGCTATACCGCGAATACCTAATAACACTGCTTGCTTGGCGCCGGCCAATGTACCTGAGTGCCACATGGAGTTGCCCAGGTTAGGCCCCATATTAATGCCCGACAATACTACATCGGTATGCGACCAGGTATGTGTACCCAATGCCACACAGTCGGCAGGTGTGCCATTCACCCTGTATGCTTCAATACCCGGTTCAAAATTAATAGGCGATTTTCTGAACGATAATGGCCTGCTATGGGTAACAGCATGCCCCATAGACGATTGTTCTACATCTGGCGCTACTACACGTACTTCCCCGAACTTTTGCGCCACTTTGGCCAGGAAGGCTATGCCGGGACTGTAAATTCCATCGTCGTTAGTGATAAGTATTTTCATAGTACCCCAAAAATCTATACTATCATGCCAGCACCATTGGAACGTTTTTATTAAAGCAATTTTATATGAATACACCACACCCGATAAAAAAAGTGCAATTGCTGCATAACCCAAATGCCGGCGATAAAAATCACACAAAAGAAACACTGGTAAAACAGATAACAGATAAAGGTTTCAAATGCCGCTACAGGTCTATAAAAGAAGAGGGCTGGGAAGAGGTAGGTGAAGATATAGATATGCTGGTTGTTGCCAGTGGCGATGGTGCCATACGCAAGGTTGTGCGCATATTGCTGAACCGCAGCATAAAACAAAAGACTTTCCCCATCGGCATCATACCTATGGGCACAGCGAATAATATTGCCAAATCATTGGGTGCACCTATCGATAATAATGAAGCCATCGATGTATGGTCGAAAGGTATCGTACAAAAGCACGATATCGGTATCCTCTATAATGTGCCCGATGAGGAGTTTTTTATGGAAGGGGTAGGCTATGGTATTTTCCCCGAGTTGATGAAGCAAATGAAAAAGCGAGGCAAGGAGAAGATAGAAAACCCTGAAAAGAAATTAACCACCACGCTCAAACTACTGCATGAATTGATATTGAATTATAAAGCTACACCTTGCCAGATAGATGTAGATGGCCGCCAGTTTGCGGGCAATTATTTACTGGTAGAGGTAATGAATACAAAAGCCATTGGCCCTAACCTGGTGCTCAGCGAGAAAGCAGTACCCGATGATAGTGTTTTTGAAGTGGTGATGGTACCTGAATCGCAACGCCAGCTTTTGGCCGATTATGTAGCCGGTAAACTGGAAGGCAGTGAAAACGCGCCCACCCTGCAATTGGTGCAGGGCGCACATATAGAAATAGATTGGCTGGGTAAAGAAATGCACGT
>CBFGNI010000327.1:0-2225 GCA_965650105.1 uncultured bacterium
ATATCACTTTCTACCCTAATCCTGTTAGCGACCATATAAATCTTTCAATTGAAAATCCGGGAGAGATATCAACCATCGCAATTATAACTATTAATGGACAAGAGGTGTTTGCTACCAAAAATATAAACAGGGAAACAGTTATCAATACCAGTAAACTGACACCAGGCAATTATTTCATCAGGTTGACTGATATGCGAGGCGGGGTAGCTACGTACGCTTTCATCAGGCAGTAAATTAAATCGCAGGCACGCCCTCATAATGTTCTTGTAGTTCTGCCAGTATTATATCCAGTTCTTGAAGGCTTTCGGTAGTTACAAGACGGGTGCGGAATTCTTTAATATTGGGCAACCCTTTAAGATAGTTGGCATAGTGGCGGCGCATTTCTAAAATGCCCAGCTTCTCACCTTTCCATTGTACCGAACCGTATAAGTGCTTTTTACAGGCATCTATACGTTCTGTAAGTGTTGGCGGGATCATTATTTCACCTGTTTTCAGGAAGTGTTTTATTTCCCTGAATATCCAGGGGTAGCCAATGGCAGCACGTCCTATCATGATACCATCCACATCATAGCGGTTCTTGTATTCAAGTGCTTTTTGAGGGGTATCTATATCGCCATTTCCAAATATGGGTATCTTGATCCTGGGATTATTCTTCACTTTCGATATAAGCGTCCAATCAGCCTCACCTTTATACATTTGTACACGTGTACGGCCATGTATAGTGAGCGCCTGTATACCTATATCCTGAAGCCTTTCAGCTACTTCTTCAATATTTTTCGAATTATCGTCCCAGCCGAGGCGTGTTTTAACTGTTACCGGCAGGCTGGTAGCATTTACTACGGCTTTCGTAAGCCTCACCATCAGGTCAATATCTTTCAAAACACCTGCACCCGCGCCTTTACACACCACCTTTTTTACCGGGCAACCAAAGTTAATATCCAGCAGATCAGGATTGGTAGCATCAACTATTCTTGCCGACATGGCCATAGCTTCCTCATCGCCACCAAATATCTGTATGCCTATAGGCTTTTCATAATCGAATATATCCAGCTTTTGCCTGCTTTTTATAGCGTCCCGTATCAACCCTTCCGATGAAATGAATTCAGTGTACATCAGGTCGGCGCCATGCTCTTTGCACACAGCCCTGAATGGCGGATCGCTCACATCTTCCATTGGCGCCAGCAATAACGGGAAATCGCCTAATTCTATTTTACCTATCCTCGCCATATTATAAGGTTCGCAAAGGTACGAAGGATAAATGTGTTTACGTCTTATAGATGAAAACTATCATTTATATTATTTATTTCTGTTGAAAAAATAAACCAACCCTACACAATATGCATTAACTTTGCGGGCTCTTGTTTAATCCCTAACCAACAGGAACCTGTGGGTAAAAATATGAACAAGGCCTCCGTGGCCGGCTTGCTTATCGCTCTTGGTATTATCTATGGCGACATCGGTACATCCCCACTCTACGTTTTCAATGCAATTTGCAACGGAAGAGTTATTAGTGAACTACTTATTATAGGCGGTTTGTCCTGTATTATATGGACGCTCACTTTACAAACTACTATTAAATATGTATCGCTTACACTAAAGGCCGATAACCGGGGTGAAGGGGGTATATTCTCTCTATTTGCCTTGGTAAGGCGGCATGGCAAGTGGACTGTATTCCCTGCAATGATAGGCGGTGCAGCGTTATTGGCCGATGGTATGATAACCCCGCCTATCTCAGTCACTTCAGCTATTGAAGGGCTTAGAAATATCCCTGCATTTACCGATATCACCGATACCAGTATCATGTATATCGTTATTGCTATCCTCACGGCCCTATTCCTATCGCAGCAATTTGGTACAGCTTCTATTGGCAAAGCCTTTGGGCCTATCATGCTTATATGGTTTGCAATGCTGGCAGTATTGGGCCTATTACATATAAGTGATGACTGGGGCGTTTTTAAGGCCTTTAACCCATATTATGCAATTAAGTTATTAACTGTTTATCCAAAAGGATTCTGGCTGTTGGGCGCAGTATTTCTCTGCACTACGGGTGCAGAAGCCCTTTATTCCGACCTGGGCCACTGTGGTCGCGGCAACATACGTGTGTCATGGATATTTGTAAAAGCCTGTCTTGTACTCAACTATTTGGGGCAGGGCGCATGGTTGCTTACGCATAAAGGCATGTTGTGGAGCTCAGCCAAAGCCAACCCGTTTTATGAATTAATGCC
>CBFGNI010000328.1:0-2211 GCA_965650105.1 uncultured bacterium
TACTGATAGCCATAAAGCCCAGCCAGAAACAATAGCCACCTAAATGGAAACGCTCACCCGTTAGCCTGTGCGATAGTGTATGCCTGAAATCGTTGTAGGTAAATACTAAACCTGCAATGCCCAACAACAACGTAAGCATATAAGTTATCATAGCGTTTTTAGCGTTTGCATATTTGCGCACTAAATAATGCGCCAGCATCCATACCAGGAATATGCCGAATACCAGCCCCGCACCTTGCCACCATACCTTGAAGAACGCATAGTTCTTATAAAAGAACTTGATACCCACACGCCCAATAAAAGATATTTTACTGAACAGGATACCTGCCGTAACAGATAATGCTAAAAGGAATGTAAGTAGGAGTGTGAGGCTGCGATTCATGTGGTAAAGTAATGTCAACTATATATCTTTAGCGAACATAAATTTAATTCTTGATTAGAAGTGAAACAAAAATATATAATAACTGTGGGCGAACCATGGAATTATGAAGGCTCTGATGGTCCGAATGAAATAATAGGAGTTCTACTTTTTATTCATGCTGATTATGCAATATTTAAATCTGATGGAATGCTAACTTTTGAAAGTATTGAAGGAGACCTATTGCTTTTACAACCAAGATATATAAGTCAAACTTTTATTCCACACTCGCGTCAAATTATCAATGGTGCCTTACTTCTTACGGATGATTGGCAAACATTGAATTTAGAAAGTCTGGAAAGCAATAGTAAGTTTGTTTTAATAGGGGATATCGAAAAGATTATCAATTAAATTGTAGCTTGATGCAACCTAATTTTCAAAATAACCATCTTCGATGTAGGTGTATTGCTTTTATCTGCCACACTATTGATAGGTACTAATACATTCGTTTCAGGGAAGTAAGTAGCGGTGCATTTCTCAGGTATGCTGAAGGGTATCACTAAAAATTTATGTGCTACACGCTCTACGCCGTCGTGGTAGTTGTACAAGTCCACAATGTCATTCGCTTTTAGTCCTGCAGCAGCAATATCTTTTTCATTCATGAAGATGACGCGGCGCTCATTGTGTATGCCACGGTAGCGGTCGTCAAGGCCATATATGGTCGTATTAAACTGGTCGTGACTGCGAATGGTCATCATCATATACTCGTCATCGGCCAGTTGCTGTACGGTTACATCTGCAATATTGAAATGCGCTTTATTGGTACTGCTTACATTGAATTTCCCTTCGCGCGATGTATTGGGCAGGTAGAAACCACCCGGCCTGCGCACACGCAGGTTATAGGCCTCAAAGCCCGGTATTACCAGTTCAATATCGTTGCGTATATAGTCGTAATGCTCTAAGTACAGGTCCCAGTTAACGGTGCTTTTATCACCAAAGGTCGCTTTTGCCAAACGGGCTACAATAGCGGGCTCACTCATCAATTTATCAGATATGGGCTTCAACCCTCCTTTCGACATCTGCACCACACCCATCGAGTTCTCGCAGGTCACGAACTGGTCTTCTCCGTTCATTACATCTTTATCGCTGCGGCCATAGCAGGGTAGTATAATGGCTTCTTCGCCATGCACCAGGTGGCTGCGGTTTAGTTTGGTCGATACCTGCACGGTAAGCTTGCATTTGCGCAAAGCACGCGCGGTATATTCCGTATCGGGGGTGGCTGATAAGAAGTTACCACCCATCGCTATGAACACCTTTCCCTTGCCTTCCTGCATGGCATGTATACATTCCACTACATCATAGCCATGTTTGCGGGGCGGTTCAAAAAAATAGGTGCTCTTTAGCTTATCCAAAAACTCCTTCGATGGTTTTTCGTAGATGCCCATCGTGCGGTCGCCCTGCACATTGCTGTGCCCGCGCACGGGGCAAGTACCCGCACCCGGTTTGCCGATGCTGCCTTTTAGCAGTAATAGGTTCACTACTTCTTTAATGGTATCCACCGCATTCTTGTGCTGCGTAAGGCCCATGGCCCAGCAGGCTATTATCTTCTTGCTGTGCTTCAGTATCTCAACGGTTTCTTCTATCTGCTGCATTGAGATACCACATGCCTCAGGCAGTGTATTGATATCGTATTTCTTAATGTTCTCAATCAGCTCATCATAGCCGGTTGTATTGGCTGTAATGAATTCATGATCGAACACACTACCGGGGTTCTTTTCATCTTCTTCAATCAGTCGTGATGTGATGGCTTTCAGCAAAGCTATATCACCATTCAGTTTCACTTGCAGGAAGAT
>CBFGNI010000329.1:0-2175 GCA_965650105.1 uncultured bacterium
AGACCTAATCATATTGAAACAGTAACCAATGCTGAAAATGTTGTGAATATAGATGTGACTTTTGCCGGCAGGAAAGAGATCGTAACATCCAAAGATTTCAGGGGTGGTAATGTACATACTACATTTGGTGGGGTAGAACTGAACCT
Source organism: uncultured bacterium (assembly GCA_965650105.1). Taxonomy (GTDB): domain Bacteria; phylum Bacteroidota; class Bacteroidia; order Chitinophagales; family Chitinophagaceae; genus Polluticoccus. The sequence goes on from CBFGNI010000329.1 coordinate 147, forward strand.
GGTACAGGCAGAAACCATAACACAACCTATAGTGCTGAATGTAAAGGTTTCATTTGGCGGGGTAGAGCTAATAGTACCATCGCACTGGGAAATACAAAATGAAATAGAAACTACACTAGGAAACGTAGAAGACCATAGGGCAATAAGAACGGGTACGTCATCAACAGAAGAAAGAAAAGTGCTCATACTGAGAGGTAGCTGCAGTTTTGGCAGCGTAGAAATCAAATCATATTAATTAAGCATTTAAAACAGTATTTTATGCAGGCATATACAGCACAAGCTATATACAGAATAAAATGCGAAGGCGTGAGGAGTGAGCAATATGAAGAGCAATGGCGCATAGTGTATGCGGATGACGATATAGAAGCCCTGGCTAAGGCGAGAAATATTGCGGCTGAAGAAGAGGCAACTTTTGCAGACAGACATGGAAGGATAATAAACTGGGAATTGGTTGCAATAAAAGACCTGCAACCTATAGAGCTGAAACAGGGAGGTTTGTTGTTTTCAGTACTTAGGGAAATAGAACCAATAGCCGACCCTGTTTGGGCTGAATAGAAATAAATTGTATTGAAATTATTTCAGAAAAATATAAAATGGTTGTTGCCGGTATCGATAGTTTCGATACTGGCAATACATGTTTTTTTTCTGTATTATGAAACAGGCATTGGGTGGGATGATGCACTTACTGATTCTATTTCCGATACCATTATACTTTCATTTGCATTGTGGGGCACATTCCTGATAGTAGGTAGTTACCCTACACGTGTCGGCATTGTCGTTTATGCATTGATAGTAGGTCTGTTTATGGGTATACTATCGAGCTATGTAGAATGGTATTCGCTAAAGATAATAGAGGGCAGGGATGACCAGAAATACATGAACTGGCTTTTTACTTCATTGCCCGCCCGTTATTTATTCAATTGTATTATATGTATGTGGATATCAACGGTAATAGCTATAAGTAAACGTTCATTGGAGTTCAAGCAAAAATTTCAGCAACAGACCGATGCATCTGTTTTATTAAAAGAAGCAGAATTGTATAAGTTGAGACAGCAATTGCAACCGCACTTTTTATATAATAGCCTCAACTCCATAAGCGCACTTACCATGATACAGCCCGAAAAAGCCCAGGACATGATAGGTAAGCTATCGGAATTCTTGCGTAGTTCTGTGAAAAGAGATACTGAGGAAAGAATAACGATAAATGATGAGCTTAGTTATATACAAACCTATTTGTCTATAGAGTCGATAAGATTTGGTGACAGGCTGAAGGTTGAATTTATAAAAGACGATTCGGCTACAGGGGCAATGATACCGCCATTTTTATTGCAACCGTTGTTAGAGAATGCTATAAAATTTGGACTATACGGAATTACAGGTGCCGTAACAATTAGTATGCATATTGTACAAAAAGATGATGTGCTGTCTATATCCATTAGTAATCCCTACGATCCTCAAACAAGTATGCCTAAGGGTACAGGCTTTGGAATTGAGGGTGTAAAACGCAGATTATACCTTTTGTATGCACGTACCGATTTATTACATACTGAAAGTGACGGACATACATTTACTGCAATATTAACTATACCACAGCATGTATAAAGTAATACTTATTGATGATGAGCCTTTAGCCAGGCAACTCATAAAAACATTTTTGAAGGCATACAGCGAAATAGAAGTAGTAGCTGAGTGTGGCGATGGTTTTGAGGGATTTAAAGCTATACAGGAATTATCGCCGGATCTTATATTCCTGGATGTACAAATGCCCAGGGTAAATGGTTTCGAGATGCTAGAATTGCTGGAAAAGAAGCCATCGGTAATTTTTACAACAGCCTTTGATGAATATGCCGTTAAGGCTTTTGAAGCACACGCCATAGATTATTTACTGAAACCGGTAAGTAAAGAACGCTTTGAAAAGGCGATTAATAAATGGTTGGCGCAAGCTGCAACAAGCATGCAAACACAAACAGTGCAGGATATTCTTACTAATAATGTGTATGAAGGTTATCAACATAGAATAGTGGTAAAA
>CBFGNI010000330.1:0-2171 GCA_965650105.1 uncultured bacterium
GTCGAACCGATGACCTCTTGCATGCCATGCAAGCGCTCTAGCCAGCTGAGCTAATTCCCCATGGGTTGCAAATATAGCTATCGGCAATCAATTTAAAAACTTCGTTTTTACATTCGTGTAAGAAAATCTATCAGCCAATTATTGAGGTTTTTTACAGCCGGGCCTATTTGCCATTTACTACGGTCGCGCGGTTCTACATAGTTCGATATAGTACGCACCTGAGCGAAGGGTACTTGCTCCATAAGGCATACATAATGGAAGGCAGCACCTTCCATGCTTTCAATATCGCATTTATATTGCGCTGAAAGACGGGCAATGGTATTTTCATTGCCACTCACCATGTTTACTGTAAGGCCTGCTACCTGCGGCAGCATTAGGTTTTTATGTATTTCAGTAATAGCTGTATTTAGTTTGCCATTTTCATAAGGATAAGTATTGGCATCTTGCAAGCCCATAACAAATAAATCTAAATAGCTATCGTTGTCCTCGGCACCCAGGTCGCCCCATTGTTCAGAGGTAATAAATACAGTATCCCCTATTTTGATATCCTTATTAAAGCTACCCGCAATACCTGCTTGTATCACAAAATCATATTTCATGGCACTTAATGCCCTTGTAAGTGTATATGCGGTTGCAACCATACCTACACCGGTTACCAGTATCACTACCTGCAAATTGTTGTGCTGATATACATTTTTACTAATAATGCTCCAGTTGGCCGATAAATGCGCCATAAATGGTGCTAGCTCTGCCTCTGTGGCTGCGGCTATGAGTATATTCATAATACAAATAACCGCTTTTTTGTCCAATCCATATTGTAAGCCTAATTTTGCAGATAATTTATTTTAATAAAATGATATATCTGACCAGGGTTGAGCATTTTAACGCCGCCCATCGATTATATAATGCGCAGTGGAGCGATGAGAAAAACAACGAGGTGTTTGGCAAATGTGCTAATGCAAACTGGCATGGCCATAACTACGAACTGCATGTAACCGTGAAGGGTGAACCTAACAAGGATACCGGTTTTGTATATAACGCCAAAACACTTGGCGACCTGATAAAAGATACCGTAGTAGAAAAAGTGGACCACCGCAACCTGAATGTGGACGTTGACTTTATGCATGGCGTACTTACCAGTGCCGAAAACTTCGCAATAGGTATATGGAATGAATTGAAACCACATATAGAAAAAAATGGCGCCCAGTTACACTGTATAAAACTGCTGGAAACACAGCGTATATATGTTGAGTACTTCGGTTAGCATTTTTTACATTTTACCGTTACATTTATAAAGTGGCTTACAAAAAAACAGAATCGTTTGATGAGCATGTTACCAAACAGCTCATGGCTAACTACCGTTCTACCATAGAACAACTGGGTGAAGATGCAGATAGGGAAGGTTTGATAAAAACCCCTGAACGTGTTGCTAAAGCCATGCAATATATAACGCAAGGCTACCAGACCGATGCGAAAGAAATACTGAACAGCGCTAAATTTAAAGAAGACTATAACGAAATGGTTATAGTGAAAGATATAGAGCTATACTCTCTTTGCGAACACCATATGCTGCCTTTTTTTGGTAAAGCACATGTTGCTTATATACCTAACGGATACATAACCGGCCTTAGCAAAATAGCCCGTGTTGTTGACTGTTTTGCCCGCAGACTACAAGTACAGGAACGTATGACCCACCAGATATTGGGTGCTATACAGGATACACTTAACCCTTTGGGTGTAGCTGTGGTTATTGAAGCAAAACATCTGTGCATGATGATGCGAGGTGTACAAAAACAAAATAGCGTGACAACAACATCTGCTTTTAGCGGGCAGTTTCAGGCAAATGAAACCAGATCTGAATTTTTGAAACTGATAACATCCGATTTGTATTAACACCTATTCAACAAAAAGCCTGCAATGCAGGCTTTTTGTTTATCTCATTAATTTCGGAATACAGAATCTTACCCACGTATTTTAATATAAAAACTCCATTACTTAGCTACTTCTATTTTTACTTTTTTCCCCTTTATCTTCTGGTCTTTCACAATATGAACTGTATTCGTTGCTTTCGATTTTCTTATAGCGACAAATGAGAAAAAATCTTTCACTTCTATCAGGCCAATATCTTCTTTTTTCAGTTCACCCTTATTGGCCATGAAGCCAACTATATC
>CBFGNI010000331.1:0-2163 GCA_965650105.1 uncultured bacterium
GAGGCAAGAAGCTGCGAACGTTTCCGTTTGTTGTCAGAGCAACTGGAAGATGAAAAATTGCGTCAATTCTATTATAAATTCATGGTTTCAGAAGCTGGCCATTACCGTTTGTTTATTGATCTTGCTAATGAATATTTCCCTGCAGATGCTGTAAAAAAAGCCTGGCAGCAATGGCTCGATATTGAAACACAAGTGCTGCAGCAGTTAGCGCCATCGGGTAACAGGTTGCACTAGTTAACAATAATTTTGTGTATATTTGTTGTTGTATTATGGTGGTGTACAAAAGATGAGGATGTTGTTGTGCAATTGTTTTATTTGTTGTTTTTTGCTACAGTGGATAATTGTTATGTATTGATAATCAATTGTAACAGGCAGAAATAAAGCGCAACACAACAAAGTGCAACAATTGCTCATTCTGTATCTTTGTGTTATATTTTATTTATATTGTACAATAATATTTGTACAATTGTACAAATTGTTTACTTTAGCAGTATAGCTCGCAAGGTTTATGCTAAAGAAAAGAGAAAATTCACTGGAAGGCAGGCAAGGCTCGCTCATCATGTATGTTGACATGAACAGCTTCTTTGCCAGTTGCGAGCAGCAGGATTTTCCTGAACTCCGAAATAAGCCGGTTGGTGTTATTACGCACGATAGTCCTTATTCCTGCATCATCGCCCCTTCAGGTGAAGCTAAAAAACTAGGGGTGAAAACAGGGATGCGCCTTAATGAAGCAAGGCTTCTTTGTCCGCAGATTATTCCTGTTACCACTCGTCCATACCGTTACCGCCAGTACCATGTAGCTATTATGAGTGTGCTGATGAAGTATTGCGATAAGGACAACGTACATGCTAAGAGTATCGACGAAGCGGTAATGAATCTTACATCTTACAAGCTGGTGTATAAAGACCTGTCCGCGCTGGTTAAGAACATCATGGCCAATTTGAAAGAAAAATGTGGTGAATATGTGAAGTGTTCTATTGGTGTTGCACCCAACCAGTTTTTAGCCAAGCTGGGTACAGAGCTGCAAAAACCTGATGGCTTTATACAGATAACACCCGATAATATTGATGGCTACCTGGCTACGCTACAGCTTCAGGACCTGCCCGGTATAGCCCGTAACAATGCCCGCAGGCTGGTTATGATTGGTATTAAAACCCCGCTTGAAATGCGGCACTCTTCCGATGCCTTATTGCGTAAAGCTTTTGGTGGTGTGGTGGGCAACTACTGGCATGCGCGCCTCAATTTTAAAGAGGTGGATATGTATCAAAACACTTACCGTGCTATGAGTGCCACACGTACGGTAGGCCCGCAGCAGCGTAATAAAGAGTCGCTGGAAGGCCTGCTGATATCGCTGTGTACAAGGCTGGAACAACGCCTTGTAAAGCTAGGTGTGTTTTGCCGTGAGCTTCATTTCTCAATAGGCTATAAAGACAATACGAGCTGGGAGATCAAAATACGTTTTCCGGATATGACACAGGATGCTATGGAGATGCGCACATACATATATGATGCTATGCGAAAATTTGAAGAGCAACAAAATGTAGGCAGCATATTCAGGGAGAATACCTCGCGTATGGGTGTGGTAATATGGAATTTCGTTATCGACAAACTAATGCAGTATAGCCTATTCGATAACCGTATGCAAAAAGATAAAGTGCGTAAAACCATGTATGCTTTAAAAGATAAGTATGGGCGCGATATAGTACGCAAAGCATCGGAAACTATACAGCCTAATGAAATGAAAGATGCCATAGGCTTTGGTTCAGTGAAGGATCTGTATGAAGGGAAGAATTTCAATCAATTCCTGTTAGAAGAATAAAAACATGATAAATCAAATTGCTAACGACCGTTTTGAGAAAGGCAGGGGTGCCCAGTTCAACCCTAAGAACAAGTTTCTTAAGGGTGAATATGTGCAGGAGCATGTGGAGGCCATCGATGACTGGGAAGAAGAAGACCGCAAAACGGAATATATATTCGACGATAGTAAAACACTGGTTAATAAAGTAACCAGTCCTGATGTTGGGATGATGTATTCCGCTAATCCTTACCAGGGTTGCGAGCATGGTTGTATCTATTGCTATGCGCGCAATTCGCATGAGTATTGGGGGTATAGTGCGGGTGTAGATTTTGAAAGCAGGATAGTAGTAAAGAAAAACGCACCAC
>CBFGNI010000332.1:0-2157 GCA_965650105.1 uncultured bacterium
ACTCGATATACCTGATGAGTACGAGTATATGGATGAGGAATTGGTGGCGATGTTGGAAGATATGATTAGTTACTATATTGATCCTACGTTATAACTATGATAAATAAAATACCAGCCACTATTAAAAAATCAGTAGCAATCGAGTGGCTACAAGTATTTCCAGAATTAGGAAAATATAAACCTGGTCAGTTGTATATAAGAAACGGCCCTGTTATTCACGGTATTAATATCCAATGGTCGATGGGTAACAAACAATATATTCCACACTACGAAATAGTGCCGATAAAAGAAAATATACCCGGCAATGATTTATCGATCTGCCTGATACATGGATTTAGGCAATCAGACAATAAGCAAATGTGGCTGGAAATAAAGGAAGACTCTTTGCCGGACAAGAAAAATGAATTTAGAGAATTGATATTAAAACAATGTGAATTGCCATTCAATGTAAACGTAGCAACAATAACGATAGCTCAAAAATTACACAATATTGCACAATCAGAACGATCGCCAAACATACAATCCATACTGGAAACAATAAGATTTCTTGCAGGGTGCCTTCGCAATGAGTATCAAGAAGCTGCACTTAATTTTTACAACTATTCTATAGAAGCGCTTACTGAAATATTCAAAGATAAATTTGCTCGTAAAGCATATGAGACTGCATACAAAATGGATATTGATATGATATTGTCAATGTATGAAAATGAATATTACACCCTCAATTACCAATCTGCGATAGAAAAAGTAATTGAGAAATATAACTTGCAGAAACTACCTATTATCCTTTAGCCCCACTTTACTTCTTCCACTTTCTTTTCTTAAAACTACCACTCTTGTTACCGGTACGTGGCGGCCTTGCCGATGGGTTGTACTCTGGGCCGACGGGCATACCTTCCGGCAGGTGTAGTTTGTCAACCACTTTGCCCATCAGTGTTTCTATACGGTAGAATTTCTGCTGGTCTTTATCGTTAACGAATGTGATAGCTGTACCTGTAGTTTCAGCACGAGCAGTACGGCCTATGCGGTGTATATAATCTTCCGGGTCTGGTGGTACATCGTAGTTCATCACCAGGTCTATACCCTCTACATCTATACCGCGCGATAATACATCGGTACCTATCAGCACAGGTAGCTGGCGGCTTTTGAATTGCATGAGTATATCTTCGCGTTCAGCCTGCTCCAGGTCTGAGTGGAAGGCCTTTACCTTCATACCCGTACGGTGCAGTTCTTTATCCAGTTTTTTTACATGCTCTTTGGTGGATGCAAATATGATGGTACTGTTGTAATTCCCTTGTTTCAGCAAATGCTTCAGCAGGTCAACTTTATTATCGTCGTACACCATATACGCTTGTTGCGTAATACCTTCGGCAGGTTTCGATATAGCGATGCTTATCTGTTCCGGATTATTCAATATTTTATTGGCCAGCGTACGGATCTTAGGTGGCATGGTAGCCGAAAATAAAAGCGTTTGCCTTTCCTGCGGCAGGTAGCTGATGATCTTTACTATATCATCAGAAAAGCCCATATCCAGCATACGGTCGGCTTCATCCAGTACCAAATGCTCCAATTGGTCGAGCTTTACAGCGCCCGATGCAAGGTGCGATATAAGCCTGCCCGGAGTAGCTATAATAATATCGACCCCTTTGGTAATAGCACGCTTTTGTTGTTCCCATATAGTGCCATCGCCACCACCATATATGGGTATGGAGCTAACGCCCGTGTAGTAAGAAAAACCCTCTATCTGCTGGTCTATCTGTTGCGCCAGTTCGCGCGTGGGCGCCAGTATCAGCGTATTGATGCCCTTATATTTGGTACGTAATATTTTATCAATTATGGGCAATACATAAGCTGCCGTTTTGCCTGTACCTGTTTGTGCGCAGGCAATCAGGTCGCGGTCGTTAAGTATAAGGGGTATGGCCTGTAGTTGTATGGGGGTAGGCTGTTTGTACCCCATTGTGTCGAGGCCGTCCATCAGGTCGTAGTCGAAGCCAAAATCGTCGAATGTCAATGTATTCAAAATAATTTATCTGCTACGAAAGTATGACAATGTAGCTAAATAACTATTTACCGGGTTCGTACCAGTGTTTCGCAGTGGTTGCCTTCCTGGGGTTAAACAAGTCGGCGCTGAAATGAAGCATATTGGAATAGCCTACA
>CBFGNI010000333.1:0-2150 GCA_965650105.1 uncultured bacterium
ACAGGATGGAATACCGTCCGCTGGAAGGCTTCATATTGGCTGTAACGCCTTTCAACTTTACGGCTATAGGTGGTAACCTGCCAACAGCACCTGCTATGTGCGGCAATGTAGTGGTTTGGAAACCGGCAAATACACAGGTATACAGTGCCAGTGTATTTATGGAAATATTAGAAGAAGCAGGCTTACCGGCAGGGGTTATCAACCTGATATACCCTCCTGGTGCTTTGGTGGGCGACATTTGCTATAATCACCGCGATTTTGCAGGGGTACACTTTACAGGTTCTACAGGCGTATTTCAAAGCATGTGGAAAAGCATAGGGGAGAATATTGCCAAATACAAATCTTACCCGCGCATTGTTGGCGAAACAGGCGGTAAAGATTTTGTAATGGTACACCCAAGTGCCGATGTTGATGCTGTGGTTGCGGGCCTTGCCCGTGGTGCTTTCGAATATCAGGGTCAGAAATGTTCTGCCGCCAGCCGTGCATATTTACCATCGAACCTGGCTGAAGAGATAAAGAAGAAACTGATAGCTGAAGTAAAGACCATGAAAATGGGCCCGGTAGATGATTTTACCAATTTCATCAATGCTGTTATCGACGAAAAATCGTTCAAAAGCATTACCAAATATATTGATGGTGTAGGCAATGCAAAAGGTAAAGCAAAGATCATTCACGGCGGTAAGTACGATAAGTCGAAAGGCTGGTTTATAGAACCAACCATCATCGAAGCTAAAGACCCTTCTTATGTTACCATGTGCGAAGAAATCTTTGGCCCGGTACTTACTATACATGTTTACGATGCTGATAAATGGGAAGAAATACTTGATGTAGTTGATAGTACATCTCCGTATGCGCTTACAGGTGCTATCTTCTCACAAGACCGTTACGCAATAGAAGTAATGACAAGAAAGCTGGTGAATGCCGCAGGTAACTTCTATATAAATGATAAACCGACAGGTGCCGTTGTAGGCCAGCAGCCATTTGGCGGCGCGCGCGCATCGGGCACTAACGACAAAGCGGGCTCTATACTAAACCTTTACCGTTGGCTAAATGCAAGAACTATTAAAGAAACACATGTTCCTGCTACCGACTATAGGTACCCTTTCCATCAAGCTGACTAATACTAATTGATATACTTAATACGGCCTGCTGATTGCAGGCCGTATCTGTTATACCTATACTTTAATTATTTTCCATTTACCCCTTCTGAAAAGTATAAAAGCAACTAACGCTATCATACTTTCAGCTACAGCAATAGCTATGAAGACTCCTTTAGGCCCCATCTCAAGAACTATTGCCAGCACATAAGCCAGCGGTATCTGGAACAGCCAGAAGCCAAATATATTGAGTATAGTTGGCGTCTTGGTATCACCTGCGCCATTGAAGGACTGAATGATAACCATGCCAAAACCAAAGAACACATAACCCAGGCATACATAGCGTAAACAGTCAACACCATATTCAACTACATCAGGCTGGTTGTTGAAGATAGATATGATAGGCCGTGCCAGAATAAAAAAGATGAAGGTGACTACAGCAAGAAAGATCATATTCAATTGTGCTGCCTTCCATACCGAGCGTTCGGCCCTGTCGGGTTGTTGGGCACCAAGGTTTTGGCCTACTAATGTTGCTGCTGCATTCGCCATGCCAAATGCAGGCATCAAAGTAAATATGATAACGCGTATTGCAATGGTATAGCCTGCAAGAGCATCGCTCCCAAAGCGGGATATAATACGCATCAGGAATATCCAGCTGGCTGAGTTGATAAGGAATTGGGCTGTGCCGCCTGCACTAATGCGTATCACATTCTTCATAATAAACAGATCGATACCCATGTGTTTGAGCTTTATCCTGATCATACCTTTACCTTTCACTAAATGGTATAATTGATAGCACACGCCCAAGCCTCTGCCTATAGTGGTGGCAAGGGCGGCACCGGTAAGGCCTAATGCAGGTATAGGGCCCAGGCCGTTGATAAGGGTAGGGCAGAGAATAATATTCAGGGTATTAGCCAGCCAAAGCGAACGCATTGCAATAGCTGCATTGCCCGCACCACGAAAAATACCATTGATAAGAAACAGTAACATGATAACTATATTACTGCCAAACATAATCTGCGTATAATGGTAGTTATTATCTGCAAGCCTGGT
>CBFGNI010000334.1:0-2112 GCA_965650105.1 uncultured bacterium
AACCCGGTAACCATAGGTGAAGGGTTGGATCAGCTACGCCACGAACTGCATAAGCGCGGTATTAACATGCCTATAAAAGCGGCAGCGGAATACTATATTGATGAAATATTTATTAAGCTGCTGAAAAACAAAGAGTTACTCACTGTTACAGAGAATGAAGTGCTGGTGGAAATGTCTTTTATGTTTGAGCCTTTAGGCTTTCATGAATTGCTTTTCGATATACAGACGGCGGGTTATAATCCCATACTGGCCCACCCCGAGCGGTATGGCTTCTATCATCAAAAGCATAACATTTTCAATGAGCTGAAAGAAAAGGGTTGCTACCTGCAGCTTAACCTGCTATCGCTAACAGGCTATTATGGTAAAGGGGTAAAAACAGCGGCAGAGTACATGCTTAAGGAGCGATTGTACGACTATTGCGGTACTGATATGCACCATATAAGGCACGCTGAAATGATTGAGAAGACACTGGGAACCTCTGTATATACACAGTTGCGTAATTATCCTTTCCGGAATTCCCGGCTGCATGACCATATTATAGCCTGATAAAATAAAGGCACTTCCTTTCTTTTAGTAAAAGAATCTCCTATTTTAGTGCTATAACGAGTAATAAATTTGCTCGTTATTTAAAAAGTGGGCTGTGACTCACTATGGCGAAGCCATGTTTATAAGTTATAATCATCCTATAGTGTTATGCTGCAAGTACTGATACCATCGCGTACGCGCATGCGGTTGCTATTGCGTTTTTTTCTGAACCCGGGCACTACTGCCTATTTGCGCGGGCTGGCAGAAGAGTTTGATGAAAGCACTAATGCGATAAGAGTAGAACTGAACAGGTTTGAAGAGGCGGGGATGATACTTTCGGAGAATAAAGGCAATAAAAAAATATACAAAGCAAATACCAACTACCCATTACTGGCCGATATACATAATATATTATTAAAGCATATTGGCGTAGACCGCATAATAGATGTTGTGATAAAAAATATGGGCGACCTGAATTCCATATACCTATGCGGCGACTATGCAATGGGCAAGGATAGTGGCATTATAGACCTGATACTTGTGGGCGATATAGATAAGGAATACCTGGTGAACCTGGTAACCAAGGCCGAAAAACTGATAAACAGGAAAATAAGATTCCTGACCTATGAAGCCGGTGAATGGCATAACGGAGAAATAAATAACCATGGCAAGCACCTGCTGCTTTGGGAAAATAAATAGCAATGCCCTGGTACGTAGCTTACACTAAACCACGTAATGAAAAAAAGGTAGCTGCATTGTTGCAGCAAAAAGGTGTGGAGGTATATTGCCCGGTGCAGGAAGAAATAAGGCAGTGGAGCGACCGAAAGAAAAAAGTATCGGAGCCGGTATTCAGGTCGTACATCTTTGTGCTGCTTCCTGATTATAATGAAGGCAGCTTACCGGTACTGGAAACGCCGGGTGTAGTAAGCTTTGTGTGGTGGAACAAAAAACCGGGTATTGTACGCAATGAGGAGATACAGGTCATAAAAGACTTCTTAACGGCCTATAAAGAGATAAAAACGGTAACGGATATAAAAGAAGGGGAGATGGTAGCTGTGCAGGAGGGTCCGCTGAAAAATATGGAAGGTGTGGTAAAGTATATAAAAGGCAGCAAGGCTTATCTAACTATAGCCTCGCTGGGTATGTCGTTGGTGGCAACAGTGCCTGTACAATCGCTGGACAGACTTACAGGAGCAGATTGAACCACCATATATCATACATTATTTATAAAAATCATATAGTTTGATTAGCTCGCATTTTAGGCTATTTTTGCAAAAATTTTTTTTCGGGATGGGCTGCATGAAAAGGCCATATTTTAAAGGCATTAGCTACAGTGTGCTCATCGTTTTTTTGGGTACCATGCTTTTATATGGTTGTGCCCCGTCAAAAAAAGTAACCTATTTCCAGGATATACCACCTGAAGTGCAAAAGGCAAGTGAAGGCAACAGGCAAACTTATACCGAGCCAAGACTTAAACCAAACGACCTGATAACAGTAAGCATTCAAACATTAGAGGCGCAGGCGCCTGTGGCTAATACGGCTAGCAGTGCCCAGTCGGGTAGTAATGCGGCTGCATCAGGCAGTGCG
>CBFGNI010000335.1:0-2087 GCA_965650105.1 uncultured bacterium
CTAATGCAGGTATAGGGCCCAGACCGTTGATAAGGGTAGGGCAGAGAATAATATTCAGGGTATTGGCCAGCCAAAGCGAACGCATTGCAATAGCTGCATTACCCGCACCACGAAAAATACCATTGATAAGAAACAGCAACATGATAACTATATTGCTGCCAAACATTATCTGCGTATAGTGGTAGTTATTATCTGCAAGCCTGGTGTCAGCTCCCATAAGCAGCAACACATCTTTAGCAAATATCAATCCTGCTATGCTTACCAACAGGCTAATACCCGTACCAAAATAAATGGCCTGCATAGCAGTATGTGCTGCCTCATCTGGTTTCTTTTCACCTATACGCCGTGCTACCATTGCTGTAGCAGCCATACTGATGCCTATAGCTATTGAATAAATAAGTGTTATAACTGATTCTGTTAAGCCAACAGTTGCTACAGCATCAATACCCAATTTGCTAACGAAGAATACATCAACTACTGCAAATAAAGACTCCATTAGCATTTCAAGCACCATAGGTACTGAAAGCATAAATATGGCCCGGTTGATGCTGCCTGTTGTGTATTCTGTTTCACTGCCGGTAATGGCGGTTTTTAATAAGCGTAATATATTACGGCTACGTGATGGTGCACGTTGTAACATGACAATGTTTTTTGTTTAAAGACTTAACAATAATGATAGATACACAGCATGTGTGTATTGGAAAACGAAGATGTGAGATACCTGATTAAATTCAGGCGTTAATTAGAAGATCATAGCACAGCGGTTAAACACTGCAAAATAAAGTCTTTTTATGAAATACAAATATTTTCTGTAACCAACACTTTAAATAAATAGCATGTCTATTATAGAAACCTAACTTATGAACCTACGTCTTTTACTTATCGTAGTATGCATCGGCATGCTTTCTATAAAGGTCACAGCTCAGTGCAACGACATTGTTACCATTACCACTACACCCACCGTAGTATGTAGCGGTAATGATTTTCAGATAGACGCTACAGCATTCCCCGGGGCTACCTATACATGGACAGGGCCTGCAGCTAGCGGCATTAATACTGTTACAACCTCCGGCACTACAATACATAATGCCTCAAGTGCATCGCACGACGGTACTTATACAGTTACGGTAACGCTACCTAACGGCTGCACCTACACGGTTTCTTTTGTCTTGAATGTACAAACAACACCTTCCAAACCAACAGTAACTTTTAAAAGCCCTATATGCCCCAAAGAAAATGATACCATGTATGCTAATACGTTTGGTATTGGCGGAGTAACTTTTTTTTGGTCGGGTCCTAATAGCTTTAGCTATTCATCCTCAGCTAACAGGGCGGTAGTAGAAAATATAACCCCTGCAGGTGAAGGTACTTATGAGGTTTATGCAATATCAACAGGAGGGTGTATATCTGAGACAACCTCGTTTTTTATTGATGTGCACCCCGAGGTTATTGCTGATTTCGATCCGCAATTATTTTTAGGTTGCCATAAGGACTCTGTGCGCCTAACCAATACATCAACCGGAGCATCATCTACAATATGGAGTTTTGGAGATGGTAATACAAGTACTGACTTGTCGCCTATTCATACCTATAACACGCAAGGAACTTATACAGTTACATTAATTTCAGGCAATGGTTTTTGTTTTGATACTACAGAAAGCAACATTACCTTCAATCACAGTATAACTGCCGGTTTTACCATCAATGATGACAGTGTATGCCAGGGCACCCCCATCAATTTTACCAACACATCTTCCAGTATACCTTTTGCCACCCCTACTGCTGAATGGATATTTGGTGACGGCAACACTGCTAATACCTTGAATATTGTACATGGTTACACCAATTATGGCCTCTATACAGCCGCATTAATAGCTACTGACGCGCTTGGTTGCAAAGATACTTTCGATCGCCCGATCTTAGTCGATTCTGCCGGGTCTATTGCTTTTACAACCTCAGCTAAAGAAGTATGCCCGGGCATAGGCATACATTTCAAAGGCACATTTATGGAATGGCAAAGTAAAGGAGCCACCTGGGATATGGGCGATGGTAATATTCTTGACGGGCTAAGCGAGCATACCTATACG
>CBFGNI010000336.1:0-2077 GCA_965650105.1 uncultured bacterium
ACGTAACATTGATAGCTACTGACCAGCCTAATGAAATAGTAGTTGTTCCTAACACAGCGGCAGGGGCGGTCACCCTTACCTGCAACTATATAAACACATTAATAGGTTGTACCGGAACCGCAACCAAGACCATACAGATCCGCCCGCCTGTTGTACTCGACGGGCCGACAAAAATCTGCGAGGGTGGAGAGTTTACTTATACACTTTCAGGTTTCAATGAAATCACCGGCATGTGGAAACTGGTAGATCCTTTCAATACCGTGACTACCGGTGGACCGGGGGCCGCTTTCTCTGCTAACTTTACGTTTCCGGGCACCTATCTGCTGTCCGTAACGGGCGACTTTTGCCCACCGGAACCCCTGGAAATCAGTATCGTACCTAAACCACCTGCGCCTGAAAGCCTGACAGGGCCCACCCGTATCTGTCCAGGCATACCTACCGAATATGTAGCGGGAACCATTGATGCCAATAATATATTTACCTGGACACTGACAAACGGCACGGTTAACATCGCCAGTGGTGCAACCTCTGATATTACTTTGAACCCAAGCTCCACCGGCCCTTTTATCCTTTCGGTCCGTCGTGAAACGAAGGAGGCACCACATTGTCAATCAGATCCGAACTCCAGACAATTATTCTTTCCCATTGTCAACTTTAATGTTGATGGTCCGGATACGCTGTGTCCCAACGAATCCTATAGCTATTCTGTAAATTATACGGAAGGCGAGTCTTATGATTGGGCCGTCATCCCCGAATATATGGGCAGCGTGATGGAGCCTTTCAGCGGTAGCGACGGCCAGGGTACACCCGTGGTTAACGTCTTATGGAACAGGGCGCCGGGGGCAGCAAGAGTAGCCTGCCGCATAAAAAAATGCGACACGTATTATTATGATACGCTGGACGTAAATATCCGTTCGCTGGATGTACACCTGACACTTCCCGATAGTGTATGCGTTTATGATTTTGTATATGCGCATATGGATGAAGATGGCGGAGGCATTGCATGGAATACGGGTGTGGCTACACTTCCGGGTGAAGCCGATTTCAGTTACAGGTATCTGGACCCGGTAACTACCTATAAGAAATACTATGTGACGGGTACTGTGAAAACACCTTATGGCTGCTATAGTGAATCTTCCGCAACGGATAGCATTATCGTGGTACCGGCACCGTATACGGAAATATCCAGCTGGGGCTATGATTTCTGCGATACGGTAACCATAAACGCACCTTTTAGTGTTACTTATGATCCTGCATATCCAGCTCCAACAGCCTACCAATGGAGCCTCGACGGGACACCTACAAGCACCACTAATTCCTACACCGCTACCAGTACGGGGCATGTAGTGATAAATATAGCCGGCCCTTACGGATGCCCAGCCATGCATGAGGCCAATGTTTGGACGCACGACTGCCCGGCTCAGGGCCCAAGCTATCCTCCGGCACCTCCGGGATGCCCTACGGGTGTAGGTGTAGATATACATGATCTCGTAGTTTCTTGCGGTACCATAACGGCGAAGGCATTCCACTCCGCTAATTATTTTTACGATTACGAATGGCAGACTGTATTGAATGCTACTTCCTCTACTGACACATCAGTAACACTGGTAACAGACAGCGCGGGTGTTTACAAGCTTACCTATAGCGGCCTTTACACCAATACCGCGGGGCAAATACAAAATCCTGCCTGTAACTATGATGTCTCTACCTCCTTCACGGTACCTTACGTATCTCACCTTGAAGTAAAGCCTACCTGCTATATGTCGGGCACTAAACGCGTGGTGGCGCTTTATGACAGGACCAGTTACCTGAACCAGACTATCCGGGCAAGCGCTATCAGGAAATATTATTATGGCAATATATTGATAGACTCAGGGTACAATGAAGCAATTACCTACCTGGTTACACCAAGTAACGCTATTATATTTCCAAAGCCTAAATGGAAACTGGTGGTGTATGTACCCGGCGAAAGCGAGTGCGTTACCGAAGTGCCATTACAGGTTACAAAACTACCTGTAGCCAGCTTCACTTTTGCGAGGCAGGAAACCTGCGAGAAAGACGCCGCCGTTATGTTTAC
>CBFGNI010000337.1:0-2017 GCA_965650105.1 uncultured bacterium
ACTGGAATGACATCATTCCGGGTGGCCCGTTAGCAGGCGCATGCCCTCCCGGTCCACCATTTAGCTTGTGCAGTATGCCAATGATCATTGAAGATATAAACCCCGTTGCACAATCTCCTTACTACGATATACATATCGACGCACCTGACCATTATGGCGTAGCTAACTGGTCTTATGTATATACAAACAGCAAAGAGATCTATAACCGTGTTATGAACTATAATCCCGGTTCACTTTCTTCCGGTGGTGTACCTGCAACAATCAATTTAACCGACGGCAGCTATCCGCTACCTCCGGGCCTGCCACCAATAAATAACAATGGCAATTACCGCCCTGTAGTAGCTTACGACCAAACAACTAGCCCCGCAAGCTATTATATTGGCTGGGTTACAGGTCATATGGATCCCGGATATAATCCATCTAGCAGGGCGTATGTAGCTGCACAATTTAATGAAGACGGTACAATATTGAACCCCGCCAATCCATTGATGGGTGTGATCAATATCCCATCAGATATATCAAAAACACCGTCTATTGCTTTTGGCAAACACAACGATCAGTCAAACGGTTTGTATTCAGTATATATAACCTACAATGGCGTAGAAAATCTGCTGACGCATAAGATAACGCCATGGAGTATCGGTACATTCCGTGAAGACCCCACTTCTGTTGGCGAATTGAGTACATCTGTTAGCGATGTTAATATTTACCCCAACCCGTTCAATACCTCGCTAAAGCTGAATGTACCTGAGGTATATGCAAGCGAAAGCATCCGTGTCAATATTACCGATATATTCGGCAAAACAATAGGTACGAATACAGGTAAGGTGGCTGATATAAATATTTACCTGAACAGTGCCACCTCATCATTGGCGCCGGGTACTTATGTTATCAATGTAGCTATTCCTGAAGTAAAATATACTAAAACCTTCAAGGCTGTAAAAGCACAATAACATCACACACACTCTGATTAAAGGCCGGATTTTATATCCGGCCTTTTTCGTGGCACATTCTTTTTTCACAACTTTACTGAACCAAAGCTTACCGCAATGGATGACAAAAACAATAAGGGCAAGCAAGACTGTATAAGGATAAATGTGAATGAAGTTTACGAACTTCAATACTGGAAACGCGAGCTGAATGTAAGCGCAGAAGAGCTTTGTAAAGCCGTACAGGCCGTAGGGGTTATGGTTGATGATGTACGTAATGAATTAAATAAGAAAGTATTATGGAAGGGTTAATGTTTACCGCGCAGGATACGCACGATGACGTACTCACTACTTATAGCGTGTACTGTACGGAAGATACCGAGCATAAGGTGCATTGCGAAGGCGCCATTTATAACCTGAAAAAAGATGACCGCGGGCACTACAGGTTTACTGACGACAACGTGCCTGAATGGCTGAAAAAGAAAGAAGAGGATATAACACTAAAGCTGCAGGACCAATCGGTAAAATGATTTTTTACCTGAATGGTATATCCAGTACTTTTTCAGGTAAAACTTCAAACAGCTTTTTCGAAGCGTCGTTGTATCCATAAGTGTACACCAGGGCATATCTGCCGATGGGAAGCTTTACCAGCTTTTGCTGCAAACCAACGGGAAATATATTCATCACCTCCTTTTCTACATCACCACTAGTCATATAAATCTTCATTTGCTTCACTGCCGATATATTCAGCAGGTTTACTCCTCCAAACTGTGCCGGGTTTTCTACTTTTATCTTCGATGTTTTACTAACAACAGGGGCTGCCTGCACGGCATTATTAGTGGTAGCAGCTACAGTGTCTATTTTTACCACAGGCGCAGTTTGCTTGCTTCTTAATGCGGGTGGTGTTTTAACCTCATATATGGCTGCTGTTTTTTTAACAGGCGGTGTGTCTTTTACAACGGCCCTGCGTACGCGAAATTGCGCGGCTATATGCTGAATGCTTTTGTTCACATCTTCAGCAAGCTTTATTTCAAAAACATTATCCATGCAGTATTTATCTGCAGTAGCATCGTCGCCAAGCTCTATTT
>CBFGNI010000338.1:0-2013 GCA_965650105.1 uncultured bacterium
CAGCCGCGCGTAAAACAGTAGCTAAAAACGCTACGAGGAAAAGTGCAGCAAAAAAAGCTGCTCCTAAAAAAGCAGTAGCCAAAAAGGCCGCCCCTAAAAAAGCGATAGCAAAAAAAGCTGTCAGGAAAACTACAACACCGAGCAGGTCGGCCATGCCAGCAAAAAAATCGGCACCCCGCCGTAGTGCAATGCCTAAGCAAAAATCTGACGACAGATCAATGTTAGCTGAATTGTTTCTTGATTCAATAAAAGATATTTATTGGGCAGAAAAAAATCTGGTGAAAACATTGCCTAAAATGCAAAAAGCAGCTACATCGCAAGAGCTTAAAGATGCCTTTGAAGATCATCTTGCTATAACGCAAACACAAGCAGAAAGGTTAGAGCAGGTATTTGAAATACTCGGTGAAAAAGTGCAGGCCAAAAAATGCGATGCTATGGCTGGCCTGATTGAAGAAGGTAAAGGTATTATTGAAGAGACAGAAAAAGGTACTGCAACGCGCGATGTAGGACTAATATTGGCTGCTCAAAAGATTGAACATTATGAAATAGCAACCTATGGTGGCTTGGCACAGTTAGCTAAAACTTTAGGTTACACTGAAATTAAAGACATCTTAGGCACTACGCTGGATGAAGAAAAAGAAGCAGACGAAACATTAAGCCAGATAGCGGAGGCAAGTATTAATATCGAAGCAAGCCAGGAAGATGAGGATGGCAACAGCAATGAAGAGAAAGATATGGAAGATGGAACAGATGCAGATGGTGAAGAAGCATAGTATGTTTTAAAGAGGAATAATATATATAAGCCGCAGTTTTCGTACTGCGGCTTTTTTAAAGTCCGTATACTAAGAAAGGTAAACTAATCATCTTCACCCCAATGCCATAAATATGGCATCAACCCCAGTGATAGCCTGAATCCGGTTATCTTTCATGCTGATGTCCATCTGGCTGTAATTGATCACTAAACGATGGCCTTAATTCATGCCAATCAATTCACATCAAAATACTTAAACTAAAGATTATTACTCTCTGTTATCTATAAACTTCACCTGCTTCCTGCTGGCTGCAGGGAACTGCATTTGCTGCATATCTGCTGCTGAATGGAAATGTAATAATGGCACCACCCTAAGTTTAGATTGCAATAATGGCTTTAGCTTCAATTCACAATCATCCACCGGCAGTGCTGTATGTATATGCAGTTTCAATTCATCGGTACCCAGCTCACCTGTAAATACTTCTACCACATACTCTTTTACAAAAGCAATATTATTCAGCATATCGAATACCGCGGGTGGGTATAGTGTGGTGCCTTTATACTTTATCATTTGCTGCTTACGGCCAACTACAGGTCCAAGCCTGCGACTTTTACGTCCGCAACTGCATTGTTCTTCATAGTATGCACATACATCTCCTGTTCTATAACGTAATAAGGGCATTCCTGCTACACCAAGCGTCGTCACTACTACTTCCCCATGTTCACCAGGCGCTACCATTTTGCCATTATCATCCAGCACTTCCAGTATTATAAGATCGGGTTGCTGGTGGCCACCTTTACCTGCACTGCATTCTGTAAAGGCAGTTTGCATTTCAGTTGATGCATAAGTGCTGTATAATTGTATTGGCCATTGTTCTTGTATCCGCTTCCCCATAGCGTTCAGCTCAAAAGCTTCATTACGCAGGTTCTCTCCAATGCATACTGCTTTCTGTACCGTTGTTTTGTACAGGTCTATTTCATTCTGCTTAGCCCACTCTATCATCTTCAGCAGGAAGCCCGGCACAGCCACGATACTGTTCGCACCTACTCGTTGCAAAGTATCCCACTGCATAGCAGGTAATCCCGGCCCCGTACGCACCAGCGATGCTCCCAATTGCTGTATGCCCATGTAGTACGCCATACCCGCCATAAACTGCCTGTCAAGCGTCAGCATCAATTGGTAAGTATCTTCCGGCTTACCATCTGCTATAGTGAACGATTGCTGTTCGTTATAAGCAAGTCGTTTAAGGTCGTTAGCTGTA
>CBFGNI010000339.1:0-2006 GCA_965650105.1 uncultured bacterium
ACCCGTGTAAGTAACTGAAGGTATTTATCTAAGGCTGCTTTTTCCTGGGGAAAGTATTGTAGTAGTTGCTCCTTAAAATTCTCTTTGCCTATGGCTTGCGGGTAAAGCTGCTCTTCATTACCAAAGGCTATTTTATCGAAAGCATTGTTATCGTAGGCCTTCAGTTGCAGCTTATCCATAATGCCTGCATAGCTGAATATCTTATTCAGCGTATGACCATCGCCCAAGCCTCCGATATAGTGTACACAACTATCGAAGACCTTCTTTTGCAGGCTAAAGGTTTGCAGGCAGCCGCCTATTTGCTTGTCTTTCTCCAATACACAAACCTTCATGCCTTCTTTTGCAAGAAGCACAGCACTCAAAAGGCCACCTAAACCACCGCCTACAATTACAACATCGTACGTATTATTTGCAGGCGGTAGCAAGTTGGTTATGATAAATTTTAATGAACGTTTTCCAGCATCATCTCTTTAATATCGGCCATTATACGTTTGGCTATATTGTTAGAGGTAGTTTCGGTACCGCTTTCGGCATAAATGCGGATGATAGGCTCTGTGTTAGAGGTACGCAGGTGTACCCAGTCGCTATCGAAATCTATACGCAAACCATCTTCGGTATTAATAGGTTGCTTTTTATATTTATCTTTTATCTGTGCGAAGATGTTCTTAACGTTCACATTTTCGTTCAACTCTATCTTATTCTTCGATATGAAGTAGTTAGGGTAAGTGCCACGCAAAGCTTTGATGCTTTTGCCAAACTTAGCCAGGTGGGTAAGGAACAATGCAATGCCTATCAAAGCATCGCGGCCATAATGCAGTTCAGGTACAATCACACCACCATTGCCTTCGCCGCCAATTACAGCATTTACCTCTTTCATTTTCTTTACCACATTCACTTCGCCCACAGCACTTGGAAAATATTCGCCACCATGTTTTTCGGTGACATCGCGCAGCGCACGCGTAGAAGAGAGATTGGAAACTGTATTGCCTTTTTTGTGCGATAAGATATAGTCGGCAATAGCTACCAATGTATATTCTTCGCCAAACAAGCTGCGATCTTCGCATACAAAGCAAAGGCGGTCAACATCAGGATCAACAGCTATACCCAAATGTGCATTTTGTTTTTCAACAGCACTGCAAAGTTCGCGTAGGTTTTCAGGAAGTGGCTCCGGGTTGTGTGCAAAGCGTCCGGTAACTTCTTCATTTATCACAGTAACTTCTTCAACACCCAGGGCTTTCAATAGCTGTGGTACTGAAAGTGAACCTGTTGAGTTGACAGGATCGACAATTATTTTGAAGTTCTTCTCTGCAATAGCTTTTACATCAACCAAAGGGTGAGCTAATATCTCATCGATATGTTTTTGAATATACGCATCATTGTATGTAAGGGTGCCCACTTTATTGATGTCGGCAAATTCGTGTTCGTTCTTATCAGCATAGTCCAGTATCCACTGGCCGGCATCAGCGCTTAAGAATTCACCATCTGCATTCAGCAGTTTCAATGCATTCCATTCTTTAGGGTTATGGCTGGCAGTTAGTATGATGCCACCACCAGCTTTTTCCATTTTTACCGCCATCTCTACGGTTGGGGTAGTGCTTAAGCCAAGATCAATAACATCGAAGCCAGAACTTTGCAACGTAGCAGCTACCAGGTTGCGTACCATTTCGCCCGATATACGGCCATCGCGGCCAATAATTATTTTGTTATTGCTGCCTTGTGCAGCTATCCACGCACCATAAGCTGTGGTGAATTTTACTACGTCAATAGGGGTGAGTCCTGAACCAGGTTTGCCACCAATGGTGCCCCTGATGCCGGAAATAGATTTGATAAGTGCCATGCTAAAATAAAACTATAAGAGGTATAAATGAGTATGCGAAGATAAGCCTTTACAAGTCATTTTTCTTTTGTGACTAATGGATTTTAACCGGCATATAATGTGCCAAAAGCTGTGGTTTGAAGTATTAAGCAGGGATTATAATTGTAAATACAGAGCCCTTACCAGGATC
>CBFGNI010000340.1:0-1904 GCA_965650105.1 uncultured bacterium
AACTTGCCTACACTCACTGCACCATCGCTTATTATTTGTACGGTATAAATACCTGGGGGTAGCTTCGTTATATCTATATTATCGGTTTTTGCAGACTGCAGCAGCAATTGCCCGTTCAGTGAATAGACGTACACCATTGTATTTTTACTATCGGGCACTTGTACACTGAAGCTATTGGTGGCGGGGTTGGGGTAAATGCTGCTCGACTGTGTAGCTATTTCAGGCACACCTACTGTAAACACGGTGTCTTTGAAACGGTATAGTTCCACATCGTTTACATCGGTTGACGGCGCAATGCCGAAGTATAGATACTTGCCTGTGGCATACGTATGCAACAAATTCACCGATGAACTGCTCATAGGAAAGGATACCGGAATCACATTCTCCGTATTATCTATCTGGAAGAGCGTAAAAGTGCTGGTAATATTATCGATACCAAAACAATATAGTTTGCCGTTCATAGCGCTGAGGCGGTGTGGCGTGGCAGGCGAATTAAGCAATGAATGCGTGCCCGATACGGTGCCATCAGTTGTCCATACCTTGTTGCTTGCAATAAAATACAGTTTGCCATTCATTTCCGCGTATTCAGTAACACTACCATCGCCCATGGTAATACCATTTTTCAGGCGGGCAGTAGTTGCTGTGGTACCACTGCTCACCCACAGGCCGTCAATAGCAGGGTTACCTGTGTTAACCGAAAAATACAGCTTGCCATTAAACACCTTGAAAGAATTAGGCATAGATGCGTCAGCAGCGGGTGCAATGTCTTTAACCATCACTGTACCCGAAGGTGTACCATCTGTTTTCCACAGCTCAAAACCTGTTACACCATCGCTTGCGCCAAAATAAGCTTCACCGTTATACACGCAGAAATTGCCGGTTTGCTTGCCTGTAAATTCGTAGGCTGAATTGGCAACATATACATTTATAGGTGCCAGCGATGCAGTACCTGAAGTAGTACCGTCGGTAATACAAGGTGAATAATGTACCCCATCGGCAAGGGCGGCAAACAACACCCGCGTATCCAGCGCTGTAAAGCTGGTAGGGTTGGCATCGCCACTGCCGGTATACAGGTCGGCCACCAGTTGTGTACCACTGGCAGTGCCATCGCTTTTCCAAAGTTCATACCCTTCGATACCGCCATTGGCACAAAACAATAAAGAATTGTTGTAAGGAAATATTTCATCCAGCAGATCTACTCCGCTTACCTGTGTAGTGCCTGCCGGTGTAGCGTCGGTTTTCCATAATAGTATAGAAGTGCCATCGGTACACACAAAGTATGCATTACCATTCAGCATTGTAAAACGGCGCGGACTGGAAAAACCAATACCGGGGTTAAGGTCTTTTACCTGTTGTGTACCGGCCGTAGTGCCATCAGTTTTCCATAGCTCACGGCCACCGCTGGCCGACTGTACGGCACTGAAAAGAATATCGTTGTTGTAGCCTCCAAAATATAACGGATAGCTGCCGTGGGTCATGCCCGATTCTATGTCGGCTATTTTTCCCGTTATCCCCATTACTATCTGGGCTTTGCTTTGATAGGTAGCGAATAGCGATAATGCCAACACAGGTAAAAACTTGTTTCTCATAGTATATGTTTTGAAAAATGTAAAGCTAATAGCATGTATTATAAACTTACGTAGTTATATGTCTTTGAAAAGTAATTTTTCAGGGCTTTTACATTAATATGATTTTACACCAGTAAATTATTAACTGCCGGTTTACTAAACTTCGCTAACCATAATAAAATCTATGGCAGCAACTACCACTTACCAAACAAAATCCACGAAATATTTTTTCAAAAAATAAAGCAGGGCTATAAAACCCTGCTTTATATAATTAACCAAAATGAAAAAATTATTCTTTCCGAAACTTGCCTACACTCACTGCACCATCGCTTATTA
>CBFGNI010000341.1:0-1903 GCA_965650105.1 uncultured bacterium
TTTGGTAAGGCGGTATTCCACACGTGGCGGTACTTCCGCATATACTATGCGCTCTACTATGCCATCTACTTCCAGCTCGCGCAGTTGTGCTACCAGCATACGTTCCGATATGCCTTCTATATCTTTCTTCAGTTCGCCATAGCGCATGGTGCCGTTCTTTAGCCTGCACAGTATGGCGGGCTTCCACCTTCCGCCCAGTATCTTCAGCGTATAGGCCATGCCGCAACTGCCGTTTATCAGGTTCTCGTTCTGCGTATTGGTCGATGTTTCTTTCCTCATTACTTACTTTTTTGTTAGTACCTAACAATGTGTTGTGTACCAACAAATATAGCACACAAGCCAATACTTTTGGTGAAAATTTAAAAGAACAAGAAATGAACAAACTAACAAACAAAGTAGCCCTGGTAACCGGTGGCAGCAGGGGTATGGGCAGCGCCATAGCAAAGAAACTGGCGGCAGAGGGTGCGAGCGTGGTGCTTACTTATGTACATGCTGAAGACAAGGCCAACACGGTAGCAGCAGACATCACCAAGGCAGGCGGCAAGGCCATAGCCGTGAAAGCCGATAGCGCAGAACCCGGAGCAATACTATCGGCCATTGGCAAAGCGGTATTGCATTTTGGGGGTATAGATATACTGGTGAACAACGCGGGCATTGCCATTGCCAAACCACTGGCAGACTACACCCTGCAAGACTATGAAGCCACTATGAATGTAAACGTGCGGGCAGTATTTGTTGCTGCGCAGGAAGCTGCCAAACACATGAAAGCAGGCAGCCGCATAATAACCATTGGCAGCAATATGGGCGATAACGCCGTGACCGCAGGCATGACCTTGTACACGGCCAGCAAATCGGCACTACAGGGTTTAACACGCGGTATGGCCCGCGACCTGGGCAGTCGCAAAATAACCGTGAACCTGGTGCAGCCCGGCCCGGTAGATACCGATATGAACCCCGCCCACAGCGAGCTTGCTAACCAGATGCGCAGTCGCATGGCGCTTGGCGAGTACGGCCATATAGACGATATAGCCGCCCTGGTAAGCTTCCTGGCAAGCGATGAGAGTAAATACATAACGGGCTCAATACTTACTGCCGATGGCGGCTTTAATGCCTAGCACTACAGCTAGCAAACCAGGTAAATACCCATGCTGTTCAGGAAGCGTGGGTATGGTTTTTAAAGAGTTACGATGAGTAAATACTGACCGCAGCGTACTGTATAGTGCCGGGATAATAGTAGGTCAAATTAAAGTATATCTTGTATTATTGCATATTATTTTTATTTAATGCAATTATTAATTGCGCAGATAATTATAATTTTACAAGACTATGAAAACCACCAAACGCCTTTTACTTGTAGATGATGACAGGGACGACCTGGATCTTTTTTCCAGCACCATAAAAGACCTCCGGCAACCGGTAAAACTGAAGATGGTACAAAACGGTAACGAGTTGCAAAACTTCCTTAAGGAATGCCCGAAAAACGAATTGCCCAACCTTGCGATACTGGACCTGAACATGCCTTATAAAGACGGTATAGAATGCCTGAGCATGATGAAGCAATCGACGGAATATAAACATATACCCGTGGTTATATTCTCCACATCGGTAAAGCACGATGTAAAACAGAAATGCTTTCAGCTGGGTGCTATGTCGTGCATAGAAAAGCCGGAGAACTACCAGACCTATAAAGAGGTAGTGCACTATATGGTGAACCTGGTGTAGCGGAGGAAGATGTTACAAATGAACAAACAAAATTAAAAAGCCCGTACGTTGTGTGCGGGCTTTTTTTTATGCGTAGTAGTATAACCCTACCGGCAGGCAGTTACGGTATTGGAAGTGATACTAACACCCCCGAAGGTGGTAGTTGATGTTGCGGTGCCCGCTTTTCAACCTCTTCTTTATC
>CBFGNI010000342.1:0-1885 GCA_965650105.1 uncultured bacterium
TGATACGTTTTGCAACGGCCGTATCATTTTCGTTCAGCTTCAATCCATCGAACCACACAGCAAGATCGCTGCTGGGCATCATCATCAGGTCGGCAATGGTGGTGCCTGCTACTTTTACATACATAGCTTCAGGTCGCAACCTTGAGCCATGGCATGTACCGCAAACAGTGCGGCCACGGTAGCGCGCCTGCATCACACGGTATTGCACCTTGTACAGGTTTTGCTCTACCATCTTAAAGAAATCGCGGATACCGTTTACTTTGCTATTACCATTCCATAGCAGGTCGTATTCTTTTGCTGAAAGATCGATGATGGCTTTGTGTACCGGGAAATCGAATTTAGAAGCAGCGCGTATAAATGCCTGCTGCCATTCGCTCATTTTATCACCACGCCAGCAGGCTACCGCACCTTCATACACACTCAGGCGTTTATCGGGTATTACCAGGTCATCATCTACACCCAGCACCTGCCCAAAACCTTCGCAGGTAGGGCATGCGCCATAAGGATTGTTGAATGAGAACAGGTTGGGTGTTGGCTCTTCGAAGACCATACCGTCGGCTTCGAATCGGTTATTGAATATCTCTACTTTCTCGCCGTCTATTTCCAGCAAGCACTCCCCTTCACTTTCGTAAAAAGCAGTCTGGATACTATCGGCCATGCGGTGCAGGTCATCTTCATCAAAATCTTTCGTCACTATCCTATCTACCAGCAGGTATATATTTTTTGCAGGTAGTTTGTATTCGCCGTTCAGTACATCTTCAATACGTATCGGTTTTTCATCGCTGCCTTTTGCATATACACGACTGAAACCTTTTTGCATCAGTATATTCAACTCTTCGGGTACACTGCGTTTGTAACGCGTAACCAAGGGAACTATGAACTGTATCTTTAGTCCTTTAGGTAATGTCTTGATGTATTCTATCACATCGGTCACACTATCCTTCTTTACTTCTTTACCGCTTATTGGTGAATAAGTATGGCCTGCACGTGCAAATAGCAAACGCAGGTAATCGTATATCTCCGTCATACTGCCCACGGTACTGCGCGGTGTGCGGGTAGTTACTTTTTGTTCTATGGCAATAGCAGGACAAATACCATGTATATAATCTACATCGGGTTTATCCATACGCATCAGGAACTGGCGCGCATAGGCGCTGAGACTTTCTGCATAGCGGCGCTGGCCTTCTGCAAAAAGAGTATCCATCGTCAGGCTCGATTTACCTGAACCCGATACACCCGTTACCACTACCAGTTTATTGCGGGGAATAGCTACACTTATATTTTTCAGGTTGTGCATACGCGCACCTTTGATGAATATTTCTTCATCATTGTTGCCGTAGCTGCCATTATCCTCATGCTCTACCAGGGGCTCTGATATACCCTCAATATGCTTGATCTTTTTCTTGCTCTCGACCGTCTTCTTAGCTTTCGCTACTTTCTTTTCTGCCATAATAATAAGGTTAGCAAATTTAAGGGATATTGACCCGATAAATGCTATTCGCTTAAACCCGGTGTGGGGCGTTCAGGCAGGATGAAACTTATTAGTTTTTCCCTCAATTCGACAGTGATGACGGCGCTTTTCTTCAGGGTCATGAATTTATCGTCCACGTGCATTTCTTTACCCAGCCAATCTATTTCTATATGTGCGCCCTGTACCATTTGCAGGGTTGGTGGGTTTTCACTGCCTTCCAGTTTGCCGGCTACATAATCGGCCAAAAGCTGGCGTTGCGATTCGGGCACCATCACCACTTCAAAAACACTATCATCGGGTACTGCTTTTTCGCTCAGCACCAGGTTAGGGCCAATGGCTTTTGTATTCATTACCTCTACCAGTAAATAGTTGCCCGCAAACTGGCGGCCATCTACATCTATCTGGCAAGGTGTA
>CBFGNI010000343.1:0-1868 GCA_965650105.1 uncultured bacterium
CATTCACATCATCAGGGCGCAGCATTTGCGCAATTTTTGCGCTTACTTCTTCGGCTGTAAACGGAGCGTAAATAGCTTTCACATAGTTCTCCTGTTCTACTTTACCGGTAGCTTCTGCTGCCTGGCAATTAGCAAAGGCTTCGTCAAGTATATTGGTCATACCTCTATCCTTCAGCAATTCAACAGCAGCCTGGAAGGCAATGAAATCGCCCATACGGCTCATGTCGATACCATAGCAATCGGGGTAGCGTATTTGCGGTGCCGATGAAAGAATGATGATGCGTTTAGGGCCCAGCCTGTCCAGCATTTTTATAATGCTTTCGCGCAGGGTAGTGCCACGTACTATTGAGTCATCAATAACTACGAGTGTGTCCCCTTCTTTTACCGTGCCGTAAGTAATGTCGTAAACGTGCTGTACCATTTCGTTGCGTGATGCATCTTCGGTAATGAAGGTGCGCATCTTGACGTCTTTAATGGCTATCTTCTCTATACGCACCCTGCGACCCATCAGCGTGCGAAGATCGTCTTCGCTCAGGTTTTGGGTAAGTATGCGTTTCAGTTTCGTTTCGGTAAGGAAGTCTTCCAGGCCTTTTATCAGGCCATAAAAAGCTATTTCGGCTGTATTGGGTATGAAGGAAACTATAGCGTGTTTCAGTTTATTGTCCAGCGCTTCCAGCACTTTAGGCGCCAGATTGCGGCCCAGTTGCATCCGTTCGCGATAAATATCGGCATCGCTGCCACGGCTGAAATATATACGTTCGAAACTGCAGGCAGTTTTTTCTTTTTCGGGTAATATCTGCGGATTGCTGAATGTACCATCGCCTTTTACAATAATGGCATGGCCCGGTTGCAATTCCTGCACTTGTTCCTGTGGTACGTTGAATGCGGTCATGATAGCAGGGCGTTCCGATGCGGCAACCACAATCTCATCGTCCTGGTAGAAGAATGCCGGGCGTATGCCATTTGCATCGCGCAGCACAAAGCTGTCGCCATTGCCTATCAAACCACTGCAAACATATCCTCCATCGAAGTGTGAGGCAGATTGTTTCAGTACACCTTCCAGGTTCAGGTTCTCGGGGTCGGTATCATCGGCCATGCGCAGGTAGTAGTGCACGGTTTCGATCATGGCACCCAGGTCACTTTCGCGAATGGTAGTAGTAGGGTGTGCATCCAGCATTTTGAACAGCTCATCGGTATTCACCAGGTTGAAGTTGCCCGCCATAGCCAGGTTGCGCGTAGGGTTGATGTCGGCCCTGTGGAAAGGGTGACAAAACTCTACATTATTACGGCCTTGTGTGCCATAGCGCAGGTGGCCAATATAGGCCTCGCCCATAAAGCGCAGGTAACCTTTCATTAGTCCCGGGTGCTTACGTATATCGGGGTACATTTTTTCAAGGTCGCTGACCTCTTGCTGCACATTCTGGAATATCTGTGCTATTGCCTGTCCGCCGCTGATGCGTAACCTGTGCATGAACTGGTGCCCGGGTTCTACATTTAGTTTCAGCGATACGATACCTGCGCCGTCCTGCCCACGGTTGTGTTGTTTTTCCATTAGCAGGTATAGCTTGTTAAGGCCGTAGAAAGCAGTACCGTATTTGCGGTGGTAATATGTTAGTGGCTTAAGCAGGCGTATGTAAGCGAGCCCGCATTCGTGACGTATAGCGTCTGACATGAGGGGGCAAAGATACTAAGACTTTACTAAGTTTTGGCTGTTGTTCAATTGAAAATGCTGATAAGCAGATTGCTTTTCTTCCTTAGTAAACTGGATGTCGAAAGCGGTACTGATAAGTAGCGCAATGCCAATGAGTAAGATGCATGCGCCTGAAAAACGATGCAGGTAAAATATACGCCTTATTGTAAGCCTTCTG
>CBFGNI010000344.1:0-1863 GCA_965650105.1 uncultured bacterium
CAACAGGTATTAGACCAGTTGCAACGCATAGGCCAGGTAGAGCTACCCGAAATGCTACCCATATCAGGCAGCCCGAAAGACAGGTATTATCGCAATAAGCTGGAGTTCACTTTTAGCAAACACCGCTATCGCACGCAGGAAGAACTACAGGAAGCGGGAGACACGGTATTTGAGGCTGAACCCGCTTTAGGCTTCCATGCACCCGGATTGTTCGATAAGGTAGTAGGCATACATACCTGCTATTTACAGGCAGAACCCACTAATCTTTTACTGCAAACACTACGCAACTATACTGAAGCTAACAAGCTGGATTATTACGATTACCGGGCACATACAGGCTGGCTGCGCAATGTGATTATACGTATAGCGCGCACGGGTGAGGTATTAATAAACCTTGTCATACAGCACGAAGACAAAAAGCAACGCGAAGCTATCTTGGATCATTTGCTGGCTAACATCCCCGGTATTACTACCTTGCACTACACCATTAACCCGAAAGTAAACGATACTATACACGATCTTGAAGTACATTGCTATCATGGCAAAGGTTATATAGAGGAAACCCTTGAAGACTTCAGGTTCAAAATATCACCCAAGTCATTCTTCCAAACCAATACCTACCAGGCAGAGGAACTATATCGCATTACCCGCGATTTTGCCGGGCTTACAGGCAATGAAATATTGTACGACCTTTATTGTGGCACGGGAAGCATAGGTATATTCTGTTCGAAAGGAGCTAAAAAAGTAATAGGTATCGAGGTAATAGAAGATGCGGTGAAAGATGCATACGTAAATGCTGAAATGAACAACTTACAGCATTGTAAGTTTTATGCCGGCGATGTATCGGATATATGCACCGATGAGTTTTTTGCTGAACATGGCAGGCCCGATGTTATCATTACCGATCCTCCCCGTGCGGGCATGCATGAGAAACTGGTACAGCAATTACTGAAAATGCGCGCACCAAAGGTTGTATATGTAAGCTGCAAGCCTGCAACACAGGCCCGCGACCTGCAACTACTTGATGCCGCTTATAAAGTAACCAAAATGCGTCCTGTCGATATGTTCCCGCATACGCACCATATTGAAAATGTAGTATTGCTTGAACTTAAATAGGCCCGGCACCGAACTTTGGCAAGGGCTGCATCGTATATCAACTATGCGGCTCTTGCTCATCTTTTGTACATTCTTTCTCAGTTATTCTTCTACAGCGCAGCGCATTGATAATAGCTTTGCATATAATCAGCTTCATTCAGACAGGTATATCCGTATCAATTATGAAAATGACTTCTTCGCTAATACCGATGAATATTATTCACAAGGGGCAAGTATTGAGTTAGCCAGTCCATTTTTCAAACAGTCTTTTTTACGACACCTCTTTCCCACATTCAATAACAATGAGCATGTAATAGGCATCGGCATAGAACAAGATGCTTTTACACCAACCAGTATATTAAGCAATAGCATTCTTTACAAAGACAGGCCCTTTGCCGCCACACTTAGTATAAAACCATTTTCAGTAAGTACCGATGGCCATAAGCAACGGCTTGCGGGTACACTGTTCTTAGGCGTAATAGGACCGGCAGCCGGTGGTAAAGAAGTGCAGACATTCATCCATGCACATACGAATAATGCCCGACCACAAGGTTGGCAGTACCAGATCAGCAATGATGTAATAGCCAATTATAGGCTAATGTATGAGCATAGTTTGCTGCATATCAGCAATTGCCTGCTGCTTACTGCCAATGGTGAGATAAATGCCGGTACATTAAGCAATAAGCTGGGGGTAGGCAGCACTGTAATGGCCGGGCTATTCAACTCCCCCTTCACAATAAATGTGAACAATTCCGTACTGAATGCTTA
>CBFGNI010000345.1:0-1863 GCA_965650105.1 uncultured bacterium
GAAAGAGCGCATGTATAGCAGCAGTAGTAAAACAACACCGCTTATTATACCTTCACCAAGTGTAGTAACATAATACATCAACACATCGGTTGAAGAATAATAATGTGCATTTACGCTGGCGAAAAGCACCTTTTCATCGTAAATTAATAAGGCGATACCCCCTAATACTACCCATATAAGAAAGGGTATAAAAAAATAAAGATTGTAGGATGTATATGGCTTTTGCAATTACGTGGTTTTAGTATTTACAAATAACTTTTTCGCTTTACCCCATACGCGCACATACCACTCTTTACTAAAAATCTGAGAATCGTTACGAGCCTGGTTTATCAATATAAATGCGATAGGTAATAACATTGCCGTTGCCATCCACATACCCATCCATGGTTTTATAGAGCCCGTTTTGGATAGTTTTTCGCCAGTAATGGAAAATATATGAAATATCACAAAAAAGCCTACCGCTATTACTAATGGCATACCCAAACCACCTTTCCTGATGATTGCTCCCAGAGGCGCACCAATAAGAAAAAGCAATACACATGCGAATGACAGTGTAAACTTCCTGTGCCACTCAATATTGAATTTTAAAAAATTCTCTTCCTGCAGGCGGCTATCCATAGCATTTACATTCAATAGTCCTTCTGCATTGCGCATTTGCGATTGAACCAAAAGCAGCACCTGAGACCTTATGCTGTCAGGTATAACTTCTATGAAACTTTCTTTATAGTTATGTTTCGATATTATTGAGCCAGTCAGCTTGTTTTGCAGTTTTTTCTTATTCTCACCATTACTGTAATATGTGATGTAAGGGCCCACATATATGTTTAGATTATTGGCCAGCCGGTTCTGGTAACGCCCCATACTATCAATACGTTCATTTAGCTGGCTGATATCCATCATTTGATACGCATCTTTAAACAAATCTTCATTAGTCCTGCTCAGTTTGAATGACGACAGATCGAACACTTTATCCCAGCTTTTAAAATGCATTCGCGTTTGCTCATGGTCTTGTATACCTTTCGTATCGGAGCCCTCTTCATAGCGCCAGCCGTCCTTCAGCCTGAATATTAAAAACTGTTTGTTTGGCGAAGGGAACATTTCACCTTCTTTTGCCATTACAACTTTATCGTTACCAAGGCCGGAACTATGATCGTAAATAAGGATATTACGTATAGTACGGCCATCCTTATCTTTTTCGCCAACCCTTATCAGGTAGTTTTCAATATCCTTATTAAACTGACCGGCCCTAATATTCAAAGCGGGTTTTGAATTGCGCAGATCGTATAACAACGATAATGCTTTGAGATTAGCGAAAGGGATAACATTGTTATTGAACAAAAAGGCAAGCCCCCCTACAAAAATAATAAACAATAACAGGGGCCTCATAAACCGCAAAAGGGATATACCTGCAGATTTAATAGCTACCAGCTCGAAATTCTCACCCATATTGCCAAAGGTCATGATAGAGGCTAATAATATACCTAGCGGCAGTGCCAACGGCACCATGGTTGTTGACATATAAAACAACAACTGGATAATCATCCATGTACCTATACCCTTACCTATCAATTCATCCATATACAGCCAGAAGAATTGCATTACCAATACAAACAGGGTAACAAAGAAAGTGACGATAAAGGGCCCAATAAAGCTCTTTAAAATAAGTATGTCTAACTTCTTGATCAAAAAAAGAAAGTTGTAAGAATAACCAGGCTACAAACCTACGCAAAACAATGCTATCAATAGCATTGGTCTAAACCATTAACCTTTTATTGCATGAAAAAGCCTGCCGGTATCCGGCAGGTTTTTTCCAAAACAATTTATACAGATTTTACTAGCTGCCGATACGGTGTTTCAAATCGC
>CBFGNI010000346.1:0-1842 GCA_965650105.1 uncultured bacterium
ATCGTTGGAGGCCCTTTCAGTTAAGATAGGCACAGTAACCCAACAGATCGAGAAACAAACATCTAAGTTGCAAGGGGCGCTATCCCAAATAGGTAAAGGGATAGCGGGTGGCCTGAACATACCTACCAGTCTGGAGGGTCTTGTGGAGAAAGGTGTAAGTATGCTAAAGGATTTTGCGGTAGAAAGCGGACATATCGCTGAAAAAGCCGTGCAAGCTGAGGCCGCTTTTCAAGGCCTGAACAGAGCAGGGCTACTAGACGATTTGCGTGCTGCAACACAAGGGCTGGTAAGTGATGTTGACCTGATGCAGCAAGCTGTGCAGTATGAAAAACTGGGTGTGCCTGTTGATAAGCTTACTGCTGCAATGGGTTATGCAAATATAAAAGCAATAGCAACAGGTGAAAGTGTAGATACGCTTGTTGGCAATATACTAACAGGTATTCAGGAACAGTCGCTACCTGCGTTGGAAGAGTTAGGTATAGATACATCGAAAGTTAAAGATGAATTTAAAAATACAGGTGACTTTGCCCAAGCTGCGTTTAGTGTGATAATGGATGAATCGGTAAAAGCGGGTGATGATTTAGATGCGTTCGCTAAAAAGCAGGCGGAAATAAATACCAACATTACCAATATGCAGCAAGGGTTTGGTAACTTTTTTAATTACGCAAAAGGAGCCTTGTTCGCATTTGGTCAAGATATTGTAGATACGTTTTCAAATCTCCCAGACTATATAAGATTTGGGCCGGAAGGAGGTAAATCTAATTCGCAGAAATATGAAGAAGGCGTAAAGGCCCAAGAATTAAAAGCTGCGTCGGACAAAGCACAATCAGATTTGGCTAAGAATGAATATGATGTAAGTTTTAAGTCTTTTTCCGATAGGTATCAGAAAGCAAATGCACAGGAAAAAAAGCGAATAAAAGAAGAGGCAAAACGAGCATATGAACAGCTAAAGAAAAAAAGGGTTGTTGAAGCAGGAGGTTTTAAGCCAGCAATCAGTGTTGCAATAGCAGTTGTTGATGATGCGTATCTAATATTATTTCAAAATTTGAATTCATCTGTAAAAGAGGCTGTAAAACCCGTATATAATCACAAAATCAAAGCAAAGAAGATAGACTCTAGTCCTCAAAAGCCAAGGGAGGTTGACAATATTAATTCGCTACCATTATCCAATGACGCACCTAAGCCATCGGATATGAAATTCAGTACTGTTGAGGCGCCAAGTTTTAATCCTGACAAAGGGCCATCGAAAGCAGCGAAAAAGATATTCGGTAACGACCTTGGAGGGATGACACCTGAACAGCGTCGCGAAGCAGAGATAAAAAGATCTATCGGTGCATACAAACAACTAACCCAAGCCGCTGTCGATGCCTACCAAACCATAACCGATGTACAGATACGTGCACTGGATAAAGAAATTGAAATAAGACAGAAACGTGTAGATGCCGCCACTAAGCTTGCCGAGCGTGGCAATACCGAGGTACTGCGCATAGAAGAAGAGCGCCTCAACAAAGCACAAAAGAAACGCGAGGAAATAGCCCGCAAGCAAATGATAGTGAACGCCGCGTTGGCGGTATCGAACGCTATTGCGGGTATAGCCGAAACAGCCACCACAGGCCCGGCGGCCATTGTGCTGATACCTGCGGTAATAGCAGCCATCATTGCTGGTTATGCAGCCGTTACGGCCGTTACCAAAGAAAGCACAGAACAGGCTTTTGCCGATGGTGTAGTAGGGTACAAGGGTAAGGGCGGCCCGCGCGATGACATGAACCGTGTATGGATATCGAGCGGGGAGAGTGTGATAACCGCAGCGGGCACCGCTAAGAATCGTGAGCTGCTGGAGGC
>CBFGNI010000347.1:0-1838 GCA_965650105.1 uncultured bacterium
CATCATTCACACTCATTACTGCTTGTTCGCCAAAGCATACCGTAGTATCACCCGTTAGCTTATAGTCATGCTCAGGTACGTAGATCTTTATGGTATCGCGTACTACACAAGAGCTACGTCCATAGGTCTCTACGGTATAGCTGATGCTCTTCGGCACATAGGCAAGCGGTTGCTCTAAAGTAGAATCAGACAGGAATATACCGGGTGACCACTTAATAGTCCATGGTATATCCTGCGCTTCACAAAAAGCAAACTTGAACAACGGGCGTGTAGGTAATGCCTGTATATCAGGTGATGTAAGTACATTACATACTGTTGTTTGACTGACTGCGCCTTTCAGATACAAGGTGCCGACACCTTCTGTAGGTACAAAACGTATAATTGGGGCAGTACCTGTAGCGCCGTTACACACACTGATAAAAGTACTGTTGGCATAACAGAACTCTATGATCAGGTTCTGAGTGGTATCCCAGGTGTATGGATAATCGAAAGTGAACCTGTGTACCCCTTTTCCAAATGTAAGAGGAGCTGAGGCCTGATAAACAGTAGTCATGAAATCCTCAAAGCCTACTGCTTTGTTGAGTGATTGTTTAGGTGTACACTTCATCCTGATGGTGAAATTCTCGTAAGGATGTGTAGGCGCGGTTGCGCTGTCTACTTCAAAAGCAAGGCCTTTGATGGTAGAAGAGCGCAAGCCCATTTCCCATAGGTCGCCTTTTGATATATAGAACTGCTGTTTGGCAGTTTGCACTTCATAATTAGGAAACACGGGAGTAGTGGTACCCAGGGTATCATAAGATACTTTAGCACCGTATGTTGGTGAACCGTATATAAACAGGCTATCGGGCTTTTGACAATCGATAGGGTTGCCTGTACCGCAGGCAAAATTCCTCAAAGGCCTCGGGCCCTTGATCACCGCATCCAGCTGCACATAATCGGGGCGGCATAAAACAAAATCATTGTCTT
Organism: uncultured bacterium; assembly: GCA_965650105.1. Taxonomy (GTDB): domain Bacteria; phylum Bacteroidota; class Bacteroidia; order Chitinophagales; family Chitinophagaceae; genus Polluticoccus. The sequence continues at coordinate 967 of CBFGNI010000347.1, forward strand.
TAAGATTATTGGGTGCTATACGCACGGTATTGGTTGTATCTACTTCCACCAGCACCGTATCACGGTTCTTACAGGCACCTACAAGATCAGAGCTGAAAACCACAAAACCATGGTTTTTGAATGGATGTGCTATGGTATCAACCGGGTTTTGAATACGCGCATTAGGCAATAATGCCGTAGCAGGGGTTCCATCCAGGTTGTTCCATTCCACATTCAGGCATTGGGCACCTTTGGCAAAGAGCTGAACAGGATCCCTGTTGATATCGCAAAACTTAAGATCAGGACCTGCGTCCAGGCCACGGGCTACGCGGATCACAAACACTTTAGCTGTCTTGAGCACGATAGGTTGCGTTGGACTACATGTAGAGTCGGCACCGGTTACGATCAATGTATGGTCGCCATATTGGTTCCTGGTAGGTGTCCATTTAAAAGTACCTACAGGTTTATTGGTACCGTCATTATCTACCGTAAAGGTAGAACCTGGGATATTGCCGGTATTGGCATACATCCATACCAAGTTGTTAGGGTTTGTACGGGCAGGGAACGAGCGCAGGTCGAAAGATATATTGCTGCCCGGGCATGCATAAATGAAATAGCCCTTTTTAGTGCCCACACAGTTCTTCACCACCGTTGCATTCTTCAGGTTTTGCGGCATGCTGTCCAAAAATGGTGGCGGTGCTGTACAATCCAGTACCGAAACCTGCACATCGCGCATGATATAGGAGATCAGCTTGCCACTCCCGGGCTCATATTCATCAGCACGGAAACCAAGTACGAATTTACCCACATTGCGCGCATTGAAGTAAGCAGTGCCCGTAATAGAATCAACAACGTAACCGGTACTGGAACCTATTGGATTTGAAAGAGAATAG
>CBFGNI010000348.1:0-1771 GCA_965650105.1 uncultured bacterium
AGTTTTCAAGCGATTTGGGAATGTTGTAGTGTATCACAAACCGTACATCGGGTTTGTCGATACCCATACCAAATGCTATGGTTGCTACTATTACATCTACTTCTTCCATAAGGAACTGGTCTTGCCGCTGCGCTCTTATACCGCTGTCTAACCCCGCATGATATGCTACTGCAGATATGCCATTGGCCCTTAATGTGCTGGCCAGTTCTTCAGTAGTCTTGCGGTTAAGGGTGTATATAATGCCGCTTTTCCCCTTCATAGTGTGTATAAACTTCACTATGCTTTTCAGTACCTGGTCGCTTTTGCCTTTGGGTACAATTTCGTAGTACAGGTTAGGCCGGTTGAATGAAGCAACAAATACTTCCGGGTCGCGCAGTTCCAGGTTCTTTACAATATCATCCTGTACTTTAGGCGTTGCCGTAGCGGTAAGGGCAATAATGGGCAGTTCAGGGTTTATCTGCTCTATCATACCGCGTAGCTTACGGTATTCCGGGCGGAAATCGTGTCCCCATTCCGATATACAGTGTGCTTCATCTACGGCAATAAATGAGATATTCAAGTCAGCAAAGAAGTCAATGTTCTCTTGCTTGGTAAGTGTTTCGGGCGCCACATACAACAATTTTGTGTGGCCGCTCAGCAAGTCCGATTTTACTTTCTTTTGCTGCGCTTTACTAAGGGTTGAGTTAAGGAAGTGCGCTACATGGTCTTTGCTGCTGTAGCCACGTATCAGATCGACCTGATTTTTCATCAGTGCAATAAGTGGCGACACGATAAGTGCCACACCTTCGCTGAGTAATGCCGGTAGCTGATAGCACAAAGATTTGCCACCGCCGGTAGGCATAATGACAAATGTATCTTTCCCAGATAGAATACTTTTGATGATTTTTTCCTGCTCTCCCTTAAATGCGTCGAAGCCAAAATGCTCCTGTAGCGATTTTTTAAGATTCACTTTCGATTTGGCGGTAGAAATACCTGCACCCATAACACTATAAATTTAAACCTAAGTAGCAGTTAACTCATTAAGATGAGATTTTTATTATATAAGCTAGATAAGGCCCCTTAAAGGGACTGCGAAATTACGCTACTCAATTTAAATAAACTAAACTTAAAATACAAGGTTTCAGGAAAATAACAAGCTATTGACAAAACAGCCTATTCCGCTTCCTCTTCTTCACCTTTATAAGGTACAACCGCCAACTGATCGGGGCAATATACAAGCAAAGTAGCCACAGATTGCTTTAATACAGGGTGCATCAGGTTGGGGGCAATGTCATTTAGCGGGACTAATGCAAAACGCCTTTCCTGTAAAAAAGGATGGGGTATTTTAAGGTCGTTTCTATCCAGTACTTCGTTATTATAAAAAAGTATATCTATATCCAGTGTACGTTGTCCCCATTTCAGCTCGCGCTGGCGGCCAAGATTAAGTTCAATACTTTGTATAGCTTTCAGTAGGTCGTCAGCACTCAGTTTTGTTTGCATGCATAAAGCAACATTTAGAAAGGGTGGTTGGTCTTCCAATCCCCAGGCCGCAGTTTCATATACAGGGGATAGATCGGCAAACAAACCAAATTGGTCAAGTTGTGCCAAAGCATCATATAACCATTGAAGGCGGTCGCCTTCATTACTGCCGAGTAAAAGGTATGCGGTATTCACAGGCGCAAAAATATCTCTTTCGTTTGTTTTTAGATGGGTAAAGTTCTTTTACCGATCAATACTTGCTATTCACCGAATAGGTATCCATACATTGTATAGGAACGCACGTATATTTGTG
>CBFGNI010000349.1:0-1766 GCA_965650105.1 uncultured bacterium
CCGTAACTGCTGCCAACGCTTCTACAATGAACGATGGCGCTGCTGCACTGGTACTGATGAGCAAAGAAAAAGCAGAAGCTCTGGGTATTAAGCCGATAGCTAAAATAATGGGCTATGCAGATGCTGAACAAGCACCTGAATGGTTCACTACTTCACCTTCTTTAGCTGTGCCTAAAGCAGTAGAAAAAGCAGGTTTGAAAATGGAAGACATCAACTACTTCGAACTGAACGAAGCATTCAGCGTAGTGGGTATAGTGAACAGCCAAAAAATGAACCTGAAACCTGGACAAGTAAATGCGAATGGTGGTGCAGTAGCATTAGGTCACCCATTGGGTGCAAGTGGTGCACGTATCCTTACCACACTTATCAACGTACTGCATCAAAACGATGCTAAGTATGGTGCTGCAGGTATCTGCAACGGTGGTGGTGGTGCCAGCGCTGTGGTTATCGAGAAAATGTAATTCGTAAGTATTTGAATATTGAAACGCCGCTAGAGATAGCGGCGTTTTTTGTTTTGTGTATATTAGAGCTAAATAGTAAACCCTGAATGGCGTTTTTGTTTTTCTTATTTGTGCTTGTACCTACAACTGCAATTCTTGCATTGCTTTGGTTAATAACCAAACAAACTGCCTGGGGTAAAGTAATTAGGTTTATGTGGCTTTCTCTTTTCGGCCTTATATTATTGGGGCTTATTATTCGATTCTTTACCAGTAAAAAGGAGTTGTCTGAAAAAGACTACTACGGCGAATATATTATAGATAGAAAATTTTATAGAGGGAAGTCGGCAGACTGGCAATACAATACTTTTCGTTTTGAAATAAGAGACAACGATTCTATCTATTTCTACGTAACCAATGAGCAGAAAGTTCTGCGGGTATTCAAGGGTACCGTAAAAACTACTTTAGGTCATGTTTCAGAAAGGCTAATAGTGAATATGGATACACCAACATATCATATTGTGGTTGGCAATCCTACAACTTATCGGGGTGTATGGGACTTTTATCTTGTTTTCCATTCCGATAAATTCAATAACGTATTTTTTAGAAAAGGCAAGTGGAAGCCATTATAGGAATAGAGTACTTACCTTTGCACCCATGTCCACCAAACGCCCCGCACTTATCCCCGCAATGCTCATGATGAAATGCCCTAACTGTCGCAAAGGGGACATGTTCGTCAACAAGCATATTTTTCCGCTGGCGACATGCGTACGTATGAATCAGCATTGTCCCAACTGCGGACAACAACTGGTGTACGAAACGAATAATGGGCCCGGTATCAACTACGCCCTCACCATGATCATTTACATGCTGAACATAGTCTGGTACTGGCCAATATTTGGTATCTCTTATAAAGACAACAGCGTATTCTATTTCCTCATTACAACAACGGTAGTGGTCATACTGCTGCAACCTTGGTTGATGCGTATATCGAGGGTGATATACCTGTATGCATACCTGGCCAGTAAGTCGGCTTAGTAAGCACTCGCTGTATTCAACAGGCCCATATCGGCTTCTGTAAGGCTGATATGCACAGCGACTGCTAAAATTTTCATTTGATCGGTAGAGGTTGCACTGGCTATGGGCGCAGTAACGCCTTCTTTTTCCATCAGCCATGCCAGGGCAACACTTGCGGGTGCTACATTGTGCTCATTAGCTACTTCATCTAAAGCATCTAATATCCTGAAGCCACGCTCATTCATGTATTTATCCGTACTACCGCCACGTATGCTTTTGTCTTTGTCTGCTTCATTGCGGTATTTGCCTGTA
>CBFGNI010000350.1:0-1764 GCA_965650105.1 uncultured bacterium
GCTATTTTATCGGCTATCTTTCTTTGCGTTGTCTCGGTAACATCTTCGGGGCATTAAGAAAATAGAACATCGTTTGCCCTGGGAGCAGGTATTGCGCCATCGTATGTTACAGCTGAAACCAATGATGGTGGCCATATCAGGGTAATACCTTTCGTAAAAGCGGAAGCAGGTTTTTTCCTGGGTATGGAATTTAAACTACGCGCAATGGCATTTTTAGGAGAAGCTAATTACATTGATAATAAACTGGATGGCACGGCAGATGTAGTAGGGGTTACTTCAAGAAAATCGGAAGGGCCGGTTGGTGTAAGTGTTTCCTTAGCAGTTATGCCTTTCTCGGTTAAATGGGCTAATCCATTTTAAATCATTTGTTTATAATTCTAAAAAGTGGCTAAAAGCCACTTTTTTTGTTATTTGATATAAAGCATTATCATATTTGACTATGTGTTAATAATGTCATTTTTTAATTTAACTTTGCACGTTTTCAATCAATACTTCCCAACATGAAGTTGTCGCAATTCAAATTCGACCTCCCTTTAAATCTAATAGCACAACATCCAGCCAAGACGAGAGAAGAAAGCCGATTAATGATCGTGCACCGCGACACTGGCAAGATAGAACATAAGACCTTCCGCGACATACTTGGTTATTTTAATGACAAGGATGTGATGGCGGTAAATAATACTAAAGTTTTTCCTGCGCGCCTTTATGGCCGTAAAGAAAAAACAGGTGCTAAGATAGAGGTTTTCCTGCTTCGTGAACTGAACAAGCCCAACCGTCTTTGGGATGTTATAGTTGACCCCGCCCGTAAAATACGGGTTGGCAATAAGCTTTACTTTGGCGATAATGATGAACTGGTTGCAGAAGTAATAGACAATACTACATCGCGCGGCCGTACCATTCGTTTCCTGTTCGATGGCGATGAAGCTGCTTTCAAGGCGGTTTTAGAATTGCTGGGTGAAACGCCGCTGCCTAAGTACATAAAACGCAAGCCTGAAGAAGAAGATAAAGAACGCTACCAAACTGTATATGCTAAGTACGAGGGTGCAGTAGCTGCTCCAACAGCTGGTTTGCACTTTAGCCGTGAACTAATAAAACGTCTTGAAATAATAGGTGTGAAGTTTGCTGAAGTAACACTTCATACTGGTTTAGGTACTTTCCGCCCTATAGAAGTAGAAGATCTGTCGAAACACAAGATGGACGCTGAATACTTTAATGTAGATGAATTTGCTGCACAGACAGTAAACAAAGCAAAGGTAGAGCACAGGCATATATGCTCTGTTGGTACTACTACAATGCGTGCGCTCGAAAGCTCTGTTACCGCACAAGGGTTACTGAAACCGGCACAGGGATGGACTAATCTGTTCATACATCCACCTTATGAATTTAATATAGCTAATTCATTAATTACAAACTTCCATTTGCCTAAAACCAGCCTGCTGATCATGACGTGTGCCTTTGCTGGTTATGAGCTTGCTATGGAAGCATATCAAACTGCTATAAAAGAAAAATACCGTTTCTTTAGCTATGGCGATGCCATGCTGGTTTTATAGCATTCTTCAAAAATTAACAAACTGATTTATCTGCAGCGTACGTATATTATTGCGTACGCTGTTGTATTTTTGGATCACGTATGCAAGACAAAATAAAAAGCATTATACAGTCATCTATAGACACTAAGAAGCGTATAATAGATAACCCTGAATTGATGGAGGTAATTGAAAAGATTACAAATGAAATAGTGAAGGCCTTTAAGAATGGTAATAA
>CBFGNI010000351.1:0-1697 GCA_965650105.1 uncultured bacterium
ATCGAATGGATAGCTATAAGAACCTTGCAATTTCAGTGCTCTCACAAGCTGCTTTACAAATTTTTCATTGTACAATGAGCGTTCATCAGGTATAAAAGCATTGTACATAGAATCGGCAGTAACCACCAGCGAGTCTTCCATCACTTTTAGCTGTGCATCTTGCGCAAAAGACGCCTTACTCACTACCAATAATAATAAAACAATTAGTATTAAACTCTTATTGAACACGGCCTGTAAACATTTACTCCAAACCTAAACATTTTTCCTTAAAAGCCTATGGCATAGTATTGTTAAACTATGTTTTTAACGTAAAAGCATTTATTTTCGGGCTTAAATACAGAGCGCATGCATCTGATACAACAGATACTTTTCATATTACTTGCCGGTACAGCCATATTTTTATTCGCTAAAAAAGTGATAGAAATACGCCGAAACATTAATTTGGGTAGAAACGAAGACCTAACTGATAATAGTGGCCAACGCTGGAAAAACATGACACTCCTGGCCCTTGGTCAGCAAAAAATGTTTAAAAGGCCCACCCCGGCTATATTGCACTTACTGGTATATGTTGGGTTTATCATCATAAATGTTGAGATACTTGAAATCATCCTCGATGGCATTATTGGCACCCATCGGCTGTTTGCCCCGTTCATTGGCGGGCTTTATACTTTTTTAATTGGTTTCTTCGAAGTACTGGCTGCACTTGTATTAATATCATGTGTCATATTCCTTATCCGTCGTAATATTTTAAAAGTAGCCCGTCTTAACCAGCACGAGCTGGATGGCTGGCCAAAGAGCGATGCCAACCTCATTCTTATCACTGAAATAGTGTTGATGAGCCTGCTATTAACGATGAATAGCACAGATCTGATCCTTCAAACCCGTGGTGTTGAGCATTATACCGCCACTACCCCATTCCTGGTATCCAGCCAATTGATGCCATTATTTTCAGGCTTGTCAACAAGTACACTTATGGGTATTGAGCGTACTGCCTGGTGGTTGCATATAGCAGGTATTTTCGCTTTTCTTAATTATCTGCCGTATTCCAAGCACTTTCATATCATACTAGCCTTCCCCAATGCATACTATATGCGTTTGCAACCACAAGGTGAAATAACTAATATGAAGGAGATACAAAACGAAGTGCTGTACATGATGCAACCGGAACTGGCACCACCAGCAACAGACGAGCAACCAGCACATCAACGTTTTGGCGCTAAGGATATCATGGACCTAAGCTGGAAGAATTTGCTGGATGCTTATTCATGCACAGAGTGCGGACGTTGTACAGCCTCATGCCCCGCAAACATTACCGGCAAAAAACTGTCGCCGCGTAAAATAATGATGGACACGCGCGACCGTATGGAGGAAGTAGGTAAAAATATAAATACCAATAAAACCTTCCAGGAAGATGGTAAATCGCTGGTGCACGATTATATATCTGTTGAAGAGCTGCGTGCCTGCACTACTTGCCAGGCTTGTGTGGAAGCTTGCCCGGTAAGTATAAATCCTTTAGATATTATTCAGCAATTAAGGCGCTATCTGGTTATGGAAGAAAGTAATAGCCCGCAGGAGTGGAACCTTATGTTTAGCAATATAGAGAACAATATGGCACCGTGGAAGTTCAGCCCCGATGAAAGAGACCGTTGGGCTGAGGAAATGTCAGCACAATCGTAATTGTGACGCTTATAATTTCT
>CBFGNI010000352.1:0-1693 GCA_965650105.1 uncultured bacterium
GAAAGATGGCAGCGATGCAGTTGCCGACTGGCCGATATTGAATGCTTTGATCAATACTGCAGGTGGCGCCAGTTGGGTGTCTTTCCACCATGGTGGCGGGGTAGGTATGGGTTACTCGCTACACGCAGGTATGGTAATAGTAGCCGATGGTACCGAAGATGCAGAGCGCCGTTTGCGCCGTGTGCTCTTCAATGACCCCGCTATGGGCGTTATTCGCCACGCAGATGCAGGGTATGAACTGGCAAAAGAAACGGGTGATAAGTTCGGATTGAATATATAATCATTCAATAATTAATAATATTGAAGTAACCGGGAGTTTATATTTTTAAGCTTCCGGTTTTTTTTTTGATTTTTACATTTTACAACATACTTTGAAATCATGTCATACAGAATAGGGCAAGGAATAGATTTTCATCAACTGGCAGAAGGCAGGGAGCTTTGGTTAGGTGGGGTGAAGATACCACATACAAAAGGTGCAGTTGGTCATTCAGATGCAGATGTGCTGCTGCATGCTATATGCGATGCAATGCTGGGAGCTCTTAGCCTTGGCGACATTGGCCATCACTTTCCTGATACTGATATTAAGTATAAAGGCATAGATAGTAAAGTGCTACTACGCCGCTGTTACAGCCTGGTACGTGAGAAAGGTTACTGGATAGTGAACATTGACAGCACATTGCTATTGCAGGAACCAAAGATCAAACCTCATGTTGAGCTGATGCGTAAAACAATAGCCAATATATTGAACCTATCCTTCGATGACGTTTCTATTAAAGCAACTACTACCGAACAGCTAAGCTTTATTGGCCGTGAGGAAGGCGTAGTGGCAACAGCTAACGTGCTTCTGCAGAAATATTAGTTGTAACTTAGGTATATGAAACTATACGCTTTACTATTGCTGTTGTTATTGCCCGTGTTGTTTACTTCTTGCGGAGATGATAATACAAGTATCAACTTTAACGGTGGTTCCTCAAGTGCTGCTATTACTGTTGATATAAACGGTCAGGTTTGGGGCGCTAACGATGCCTATGTGCAAAATGTATCGCCGTTTGGTTTGGAGGTATATGGTACTTACAGCCAGTCTGATATTTCTTTGTATATAACACCATATAATGGCCCTGGTAGCTATCCGCTAAATGGCAATACGAATATCACTTATACCGAAGGTGGGGTAACTTACACATCTATTAATGGTAGTATCGATATATACTCAGATACTGATGAATTTATTGAAGGGGCGTTTCAAGGCCAGTGTGTAAGCAATACCGGCAGCACTACCCTCGATCTTACAAATGGCTATTTCAAAATACGCAGATACTAAAAAAAACGCCCGGCTTAAAACCGGGCGTTTTTTAATTTAATAATGTGGTTTGTTTTGGTAAGCCATATCGGTCGCATCATCCAATATTGTTAATATGCGATGCTTAAGATCGTCGCTCAGTCCATCTATTTCATGGTCAAGCAAACCACGCAGATCATCCAGGTTAGCATTTGCTTTACCACGCAAGCGGTTTAGTTTGTCTTTCCACTTTTCTGCTGTATCAGCAAGATCATTGCGCAGATCTTCACCTTTTTCGGGTGCTATTAGCAGGCCTAAAACCAATCCTATGGCGGCTCCTGTTAAGAATTTTGACATGTTATTATTTTTTGGTGTAGTGTATAATATATTATTCCAATGTATAGTTTCTTACCT
>CBFGNI010000353.1:0-1658 GCA_965650105.1 uncultured bacterium
ACTGAGGCCTGCCTTTTTATTCTTCCTTAGTTTGATATTGATGATACCTGCATTACCTTCTGCATCGTACTTAGCCGATGGCTGAGTCATCAGGTCGAACTGGGCTACTTCTTCGGCAGGCAAACTCTTCAGATAGTTAATGAGGTCTTCCCCTGCCAGGTAAGTTTGCTTGCCATTTATCATTACCAATACACCTTTGCCATTCATCGATATATTGCCACGGCCATCTACAATAACACTCGGTGCCTTGCGCAATAATTCCAGTATACTATTACCTGCCGGTATCGATGCTTGCTCAAAATTCACCGTCATTTTACCTAAGCTGGTTTGTATAGTAGGTGCTGTGCTTTTTACAACTACCTCGTTCAGCTGTGTGCTATTGCTCACAAGCACTATTGCTATGTCTTTAATTTGTGTAAGCGGTTGCAGGTATTTATCGTAACCTACCATTGCTACGTTGAGCAGGTATTCCCCTTCATTCACATTATGAAATACAAATACACCATTGTCATCAGTCAGTTCAGATTGCACCCATGATGAGTCAGCGGCATTCAGTAATGATACTGTTGCCGCTGCGATCGTTTCATTATCGTCTTTAACAGTGCCGTTTATCTGCTGCGCCTGCAACAGGTTTGCATACAAGCTAAATGTCATTGTAAGTGTAGCAGTAATGCATTTCATAAAGGGAAGATTTTTAGATGCTAGTTTGAACTCACTATTCTCTATACACAAGTAAAAATAGACAAAACACTTCCACACATAGTTGGCAACATTATATGATTTAGATAAACTTTAACTAAAACAAAAGGCAGCCTTATGGGCTGCCTTTTACAATTATGAGTGTTGTTCCTATTATTCATCTAATTACTCAAACTTCTAAAGTCAACAGGTACCAGTTTACTTACACCAGGCTCTTGCATGGTAACACCATATATAACATCCACCGAAGCCATTGTTTGCTTGTTGTGGGTTACGATGATGAACTGCGAATTGTCGCTGAACTGGCGTATCATCTGTGTGAACTTGCCTACGTTCGCATCATCCAAAGGCGCATCCACCTCATCGAGTATACAAAACGGTGCAGGTTTGATTAGGTATATAGCGAACAAGAACGCTGTTGATGTAAGCGTCTTCTCACCACCCGATAACTGCGTAAGTGTACTTGGCTTTTTACCTTTTGGCTGTGCATATATTTCAATGCCGCTATCTGCTATGTTATCAGGATCGGTAAGGCGCAGGTCGCACTTATCTTCTGCGGTAAACAGCGCCTTAAATACCTCAACAAAATTCTCACGCACTCTATCGAAGGTTTCTTTGAATTTACTGTTTGCAGTTAACTCTACCTCCTCTATTGTAGCCAGCAACGAATCTTTAGCGTTTACCAAGTCGGTTTTTTGCTCTACAATAAAATCGTGACGGGCTTTCATTTCCGTGAAAGCTTCAATAGCGGTTGGGTTCACCTCACCTATATTTTCTAATCGCTTCCTCAGCCTTTCCGATTCGGCATTCAATTCATCTACGCTTAACTCGGTAGTGCGTGGCTGATCCAGTATATCATCCAGGTTTACTTTAAACTCAACACTCAGCCTTTCCTTCATACCTGCCAGCTTCAGCTTCATATCATTCAGCTTATCCTTAATGCTGTTCAGAAGCGTTTC
>CBFGNI010000354.1:0-1632 GCA_965650105.1 uncultured bacterium
GTTACGTACAGCTACCTGGGCAATTCGGCATGTTACTTGCAGATATACGATATGGTAGGTAAGGCGGTATATAGCGCCCCGCTGAATGGCAATAATGGGGTGTTCGATATCGACCTCAGCAATTTTACACCGGGTGTTTATAAGGTGGTGATGCGCCAGGGTGGCTTACTGCTGCAACAGGCAACACTGAGTATTACCCGTTAACAGGGCTAATCATTTTTTTGTAAATTGTGTGAACCGCAGTAAAACCTGCTGCGGTTCACTTCTAAAAAACACTTCAGCGTGAAAAAAACAATGCTACTTTTTGTACTGTGCATTCTGCACTTTTCATTTTCAGCTATAGCGCAAAATTTTCTATGGGGCCGCAGTGGCGGCAGTTCCGACCCCAGCCAGGGCGCGGACGATGAGACGGTTACTGACATAGCTACCGACCCCAATGGTAATGTATATATATTGGCACCTTCCTTAACGGCAGGTCGCAACGTGGCGGGGCAATCGTTGCCCTCCTATGGTTATTGTGATATGGTGCTCTCCAGCTTCCGGCCCGATGGTAGCTTTCGCTGGGCGAAGGTAATTGGTGGCGGAAGGGATGACTATCCGAAAGGCTTGCAGACCGATGAGAAAGACGGGGTTTATGTAGCAGGTTATCTGAATACCCGTTATGGAGCTAACATCAGTACGGATGTTTCTATACCGGCGGGCTTTAAATCCCTCTTGTTAGTTAAATATGATACTGCGGGTATATTTCAATGGCATAAGATGCCGGAAGCTGATACGGTGACCTCATATGCAATGTCAAACAACGGTGTATTTACAATGGACGTAGATGCTCAAGGCAACACTTATTTATTTTGTTCGCTGAGTAATGGTCTTTTCGGTAATAGTTTAACCGTCACCAGTCCTGGGCAATATATTCTGAAATATGATGCGGGCGGAGGCTTTTCTGCTATCAAACCGGATGCTGTATTGGATGGCCCTGATGTGCTGAATAGTATAAACTTAACAATAGATGATGCCAACAGTAGATTTTATTTGTCGGGGTATAGGCAACTTGGCGGTGGCAGTATGAGTATGGGTAGCAACGTAATGACCAACAGCATGTATATAGGTTCGTTCAACCTGGATGGTAGTTTTAACTGGAAGCGGGAGAATAGTGTGATAGCTGGCGGTTTCTCAGGTCGGGCTGTCATTGATGCTATTGGTAATATTTATTTATGTGGCGGGACAAGCGCAGGTTTAAATGGAGCGCCGAATGATAATTTTAATGGTTACGAGGTTACGCATAGTGGAGGTCATGGTACTCCATTTATCGTTAAAATGGATAAAAATGGCAATAACATCTGGGGGGCCGACGCTGTGGTGAATGCAGCAAGCGGAGCTACCGGTATTGCACTGCGAAATAATGAGATTGTAATGTCAGGTGTATTTCCTGGTCTTTTAGAATGGCCTGGCTACAGCGGCACAGGTTATAATAAGCCGGTAAATGAAGGCTACGATATGTTCATTACCCGTTTCGATGCGGGTAACGGTGCGGTATTGGGTATGGATAAGGTAGGCAGTACTTTTGGTTACAATGAGTTCTCTACTTGCATGGCCAGTGATGATAAAGGCAATGTGTACATAGGTGGTGAG
>CBFGNI010000355.1:0-1619 GCA_965650105.1 uncultured bacterium
GTAGGGTATGCGAAATCGATACTGCGCTGTTCGAAAGCAGCATATATATCCAGGTACACCTGCTGCTGTATATCCATAAACACATTATAATCGGCGCTTTCTATATAGTACACAAATTCGAAGTTGAGGCTTGAAGCAGCATAGGCAGAAAAGTGCCCTCTGTCATAGGTAACATTTTCCTGCGCAGTGATGATATCCTTTACTATCTGTGGTATTTGTGCCAGCTGCGTGTGAGGTGTCTGATAAGTAACGCCTAAGGTAAACAGCACCCTTCTGCGTTCCATACGCTTGTAGTTGTGCAGGCGGGAATTGGTAAGGTCGGTATTGGAGCAGATCAATTGTTCACCACCAAGAGTACGCAGGCGCGTGGTTTTAATGCCAATGTATTCTACTACACCCGACTTATCCTGCACCACTACAAAATCGCCTATTTCAAAAGGCCTGTCGAAAAAGATAACAAAATAGCTGAACAAGTCGCCGAGAATGGTTTGCGCTGCAAGGGCTATAGCGATACCACCAATACCTAAGCCGGCAATAAGCGTGGTAATATTGTAACCTAAATTATCTATCAGGAAAACTACGCCCAGCAGCCATATAATAATATTGACGATGATAATCAGCCCCGATGCCTGTTTTTCTTTTGCTTCGCCATCTTCATTGTTCCTGTTGATAAAGGAATGCACAAATTTTTTGAACGCAGCCGTAATAATGCGCAATAAAAAATAAGTAAGCACTACCAGCCATGCTATATGAATTACCTTATTGGCCGCTGCTGAAAAGTGCAAAGTGTTTAGCGCTATGTACACCACAAACACATAGCACAATGGTATTACCGAGGCTTCAATATTATCGATAATAAAATCATCCCAGGTGGTTTTACTATTTGCTGTGAACTTTTTAATTCTTCTTATAGCTACCGTACCCACTATTCTTAATACCAGCATGGCGCCTAAAACAATACCCAAGGCTATTAGCCACGACTGTACGGAGTTACCCCAAAAAACCTGATCCATATTCTAATTTTTATTATGCTACACGCAGCCTCTTACACAAAAAAAAATACCATAACGTCGCATGCGGTAGCAGGTTAAACACTGAACTTTATTGAAGATGTTATATCAATTAAGGCCTTATGTAGAAACATTGGCAGATATAAACCTTATGTAAATATGCCCTTTACGAAATGCCAGATATGTACGGCATTGGTGAGATTTAAAAACTTCCCGTAAAAACTGTAAAGAACAATTTTTTTGATGTTGCAAAGGTAAGAAAAATTTTACGGGAGGCTTTTTTACGAAATAGTTATCAACTATTTTCGGCTAACCAATGCATCATTTTTGAATATACTCTTTGTTTGCAGCCGCAATAAAAAACGCAGCTTAACGGCTGAAGCCATATTTAAGAATAACGGCAGGCACCATGTTGCTTCAGCAGGTACGGAAGAAAGTGCCCGTAGGAAACTAACACAGGATATGCTGGATAATGCAGATCTTATCTTCGTAATGGAGAAACGCCATCGCGACCGCATCCGTCAAAATTTCGAAACCGATAAAGAAATCATTGTACTCGATATACCTGATGAGTACGAGTATATGGATGAGGAATTGGTGGCGATGTTG
>CBFGNI010000356.1:0-1591 GCA_965650105.1 uncultured bacterium
GATGCCTTTGTAAGAGGCTTGAGCCAAAGCCTGAATATAGGCGACAATACCGAAATAGACCTGGGATAATGTAAAATGCAAAATGTAAAAACTATACCGCTTTTACATTTTGCATTTTAACTTGTACTTTCTTAATTCAGTTGTACTTTATCTGCTTCCTTTTTCATGGCTACTTCCCAGCGCCATGCCGTATCCATCATTTTATCCAGGTCATATTTTATATCCCAGTCCAGCAATGCACGTGCTTTACTGTTATCGGCATATACTGCAACTACGTCACCCGGGCGGCGCTCACCTAATTTATAATTCAATTTTTGCCCTGAAACTTTCTCAAATGCAGCTATAAGCTCCAGCACTGTAACACCGTTTCCGGAACCGAGGTTAAAGACTTCGCAATTCTCTGTATTCTTTTCATCAAGCATATATTGCAAAGCCTTAGTATGAGCATTGGCAATATCCATTACATGTATGTAATCGCGCACACAAGAGCCATCCCTTGTATCATAATCTGTACCATATACAGTCATTTCCCGTATTCTGCCAATAGCCGTCTGTGTAATCACCGGCACCAGGTTTTCCGGCTTTTCCTGAAGCTCACCTATCATAGCGGTATCGTGTGCACCAACAGGGTTAAAATAGCGCAATAGCACAACATTGAATGTTGGGTTCACTTTTGCGAAATCGCTGCAAATAGCCTCGCCCATTTGCTTTGTACGCGCATAAGGCGATTCCGCTTCTTTAAGCTTTGCATGTTCATCAACGGGCAATTTATCGGCGTTGCCATACACCGAGCAAGATGATGAAAAAACAAAATTATCTACCCCGTATGTTTTAGCGCACTGTAAAAGGTTAACGAGAGAATTGATATTGTTACGAAAATATTTTAGTGGTTCCTGTACAGATTCCGGCACAGATTTATAAGCTGCAAAATGTACGATGCCAACTATATCAGGGTTTTCAATAAAAATAGTAGCCGTATCATCCATATTGCAGAGATCAACCTTATAGTTCTTTACAGTCTTGCCTGCTATATGCTCAACACCTTGCAGCATACGCAACGACCCCCTCGAAAGATTATCAACCGATATTACCTCAAATCCGCTAGCTATAAGGTCGGTAATAGTATGCCCGCCAATATATCCGCAGCCACCGGTAACTAATATCTTCTTCATGTAAACAGCTTTACGCAAATATACCTCATTATTTTACCTGCTGCATTTCCACAAGGCTTTTATATACACCACCTTTCGCCATCAGGGCGGCATGAGTTCCCCGCTCCGCAACCCTGCCACTTTCCATCACAATTATTTCATCGGCGTGCTGCACTGTTGAGAGGCGGTGTGCGATAACAACGCAAGTGCGGTTTTGCATCAAATGGTTGATAGCGTCCTGTACTATACGTTCACTTTGTGTATCAAGCGATGAGGTAGCCTCATCTAATATCAGTATAGGCGGGTTTTTCAATACGGCGCGTGCAATAGTTATACGCTGGCGCTCGCCACCACTTAGCTTGGCACCGCGGTCGCCCACTATTGTTTGGTAGCCATCAGTTTTATTTAAAATAAAATTGTGCGCATGGGCAATGTTAGCT
>CBFGNI010000357.1:0-1587 GCA_965650105.1 uncultured bacterium
TTAGATAATCAGATACTGTGCAAAAACTAATCTTCCCTTCTTGTTGAAGTTTAGTGGATATGTCTATAAAACGATTGAATTCATCCAGATACTTTTGTTTAAAACCAAGTGCAGCCGGGTGTGCTGCTATGACAAGCGTTTTATTATTTGCTACCGACCAGTTTAGCGCTTCAATAGTCCGCTCACCAAACTCCATGCAATGCTCAGGTACAAAATAGAAATTACCTTGCTGAATAAATTTCTTATTGAGTTTTAGCTTTAAGTCAGAACCACTCCAGTCTTTTAATTTTTGTGTAATTGGGCGGGTATTATACCGCAGCGATCTGTAGTTGTTCTGTTTTAAACTTCTAGCAACACCACTTATATCTGCACCGGGAAAGAAAGGATATAGGGAGCGATCGCCGGCACTAAATGCCAGTTTAGAGCGCCAACTCATAGGCCTGTCGTGTGGCAATACAAAACCATTAACAGTGTAATTATTGTCCAGACATTGCTCAAGGATATATTTACTGCGTTCAACAGTTTTATCTAATTGAAATTGGCTAAGATGCGGCAGCCATTCATGCTTCCAGGAGTGGGAAGCTATTTCATGAGCTTCAGCGTGTATTTGTTTTATTATATGGCGAACATCGAAAGGAGCTACTGTAGCTTCAGCGCCAAAACCTACTACCGCAAAAGTGAATTTTGCATTGATGTTCTTAGCTACTTCAAGAATATACTTTACATGGCCTTCTTCCTGCAGCCACAGATCGAAATTGCAGTTGTATGGATTAGTAGTTGTAATACGTGTAATAGGCGTATCATAATCCCATATCAGAAGTACATTGATCATGTAGCATTAAGATACTGATTCTTTCTTTTCTCTGCTACCTTCATATAGTTCGTACTCCAACAAACGACAATCGATAGTACTGTTATAAAATTCAATACGACGCTTAGCTTTCAGGCCTATCTTTTTAGCCAGGTTCATATTACCGGTAAATATATAGCCCAGGTAACCCTTGCATTTCTGCTTCATAAAATCGCCAATGCGGCTGTATACTTCTTCAAGCTCGGCTTCATCACCAAGGCGCTCGCCATATTCAGGGTTCATATATACTACCCCACTACCTGCAGGTACTTTTGTATCAGCAAAATCGCAAATAGAAAAATCGATCATATCTGCTACACCTGCTGCTTTTGCATTTTTCTTTGCATTTTCAATAGCCAACGGATTAAGATCTGAAGCAATTATTTTCAAACCAGGCACATCTTGTATCTGTTTATCCAGTTCATCCATTTCATTCAGGTACACTTCTTCATTATATCCTTTCAGGTGCATGAACGCGTAGTTCAATCTAAACAAACCGGGACGTGTATTAGTAGCTATCAGTGCAGCCTCAATAGCCACAGTACCAGAACCACACATGGGGTTGACAAAGGAAGACTTTCTATCCCATTGCGTAGCGTAAATAGTAGCTGAGGCCAATGCTTCGAGCATGGGGGCCTTGCCCGGTATTTTGCGGTAGCCATGGCGGGCTAATGAATTACCCGAAGTATCAATAAATATTTCAGCATACTCATGCTTCCAGAAAAGATGAATAACAG
>CBFGNI010000358.1:0-1571 GCA_965650105.1 uncultured bacterium
ACAGCGCCATTCAATTCTGCACCAGTATTGGGGCGCTCACCGGTCTTGCTACGTATCCTGTCAACAATAGCATCTTTTACCCTCAGGCTGGCAAACATGCTATTGTTAATAGTATCGTTCAGTACATTGCTGGTAACCGAAAAAGTACCGCCAGCAGGTATGATATCTTCCCAGGGATATTCTGACAAGTTGTTGTAGACATCGTCGGCATTATTAGCCTCGAAATTCCTCAAACCATACAGAACCTGGCTTGCACAACGCAAGTTCAGGTTTAGCTTGATACAATCGTTAATTGTACCACGAAGGTGTACACCGGTAATAAAGGTTTCCTCCACTTCAAAGCCAAGGTCTTTTACCTCTTGTTCAAGATATGGTGCAAGACGCTTGTGGCACGTTATGGTTATGGGTGCTTCAGTTGTAAAAAAAGACATAGAATTGTTCTGCGCAGAGCTAAAGTTAGCTACCCCTTGTACCGCCGGTTTTAACAGGTTTTTTGCTTAAGTTGGGTGATTGGCCCGGTTTAATAACAGGTTTATTACCTGCTGCTTTACTAGCAGTCTTATTTCCTTTTTTGTCTTTCTTATTATTTGATAATAACGACATACTCTGTTGGATTTAATGACTACAAATATACATAGTAAAAAATTGACCGGGAGTATTAATCCCGGTCAAGCTATTTAATCAATATCTGGCTGTGGCGTGTAGCGTAGGTATGGCTTTATGATCTTAAAGCCCTTCGGAAACTTTTCTTGTGCTACTTCAGTAGAAATAGAAGGCAATACAATCACATCTTCTTTTTGCTGCCAGTCAGCAGGTGTAGCTACACTATAGTTTGATGTAAGCTGCAATGAATCAACTACACGCAGTACTTCGTTGAAATTGCGACCCGTTGAAGCAGGATAAGTAATAATAAGCCTTATCTTCTTTTCCGGATCGATGATAAATAGCGAACGGACGGTAGCTGTTGCCGATGCGTTAGGATGAATCATATCGTACAAACCGGCTACATTTTTATCCGTATCGGCAATAATCGGGAAATCGACAATAGTATTCTGTGTTTCATTTATATCTTTTATCCAGCCTGCATGGTTATCTAGGCCATCAACACTTACTGCTAATACTTTTACACCACGTTTTGCAAATTCATCTTTCAATTGGGCAGTGCGCCCAAGTTCGGTTGTACAAACCGGTGTATAATCTGCAGGGTGAGAGAATAAGATTCCCCAGCTATTACCTAAATACTCATGAAAGCTGATGTCTCCATTAGTTGTTTTCGCTTTGAAATCGGGAGCTGTGTCCCCAAGTCTTAATGCCATGGATATATATTTATTGGGTTAAAAAAATTATGATAATGAATATTCAAGTACAATATCATTTTTAAATGTGTATATGAAGTTACCGTTTATAATCACCTTCTCTGTATTGGCGTTTTTTTGCTTTACGACCATTGTTATTTCAATTGCATCGTTACCATATAGA
Source organism: uncultured bacterium (assembly GCA_965650105.1). Classification (GTDB taxonomy): domain Bacteria; phylum Bacteroidota; class Bacteroidia; order Chitinophagales; family Chitinophagaceae; genus Polluticoccus. Next base: position 1,480 of record CBFGNI010000358.1, read on the forward strand.
TTTGCATTTGAGTAAAAAGTTATTGCATTATTGGTTGGCACTGCATCAAGAATATCTACATTATAATACTGAATATTGATATAATTGAAATT
>CBFGNI010000359.1:0-1555 GCA_965650105.1 uncultured bacterium
TATAAAGATATGCAAGATGAACGAAGTGGGAGGAGAGGAACATGAGATCAGAAAGTCTTTATATATGTATGAGAATGCAATAATTTATTGTAAACACACTAATATGTAGTGTTTGATGAATAAAGAATGGTTGATCTACGATGATTGGTTCGTGCAATTCCGTAGCGGCAAATAGTATTGTGTGTTGTAAAAAAAAGAGTCCCGACGGTACCGCCGGAACTCTTGACGTATGGATAAGGTTTGGATAACTTATTTTACGATCACCAGCTTGCCGGTATAGGACTTACCGCCAGTAGTGATGATGAAATAATAAGGGCCTGCGGGTAATTGTGTCGAAGGAACTGCCAGCTTATAGCGTTGTTGGGCTGCTGCATTTCCTTTGAACAATACTTTTTCGCAAACACCCAAGGAGTTATAAACGCCCACCGTCACAGTCGTGCTTTCGGGTGACGCAAATTCAATTACGCCATTCGAAGTGACCGGGTTGGGATATGCTTTATACGCAAATTTAGTGATCGCTTCGCCCGCCGCATTTTGCGCGTTCACAGTAGCTGTATTGTCAGTACCTGTAGCTTCTCTGCCACATCCCGTAACACTACCGGTTACTTTAACAGGGAAAGTAGCTGAGCAGCCATTGTCCAGATCACCTACGTACAGGTTGTAATTGCCTGGTTTAGTGGTGGTGGTTCTTGCGGTCTGACTGGAAAAGCCAGGTCCTGACCACAGGATCTGTGGATTGGCTATGTTCATAACGGCCTCTAATGTAACAACCCTGTTCGAACAGCTCAGCGGACTGGTGTTAATGATCGTTACAGCCGGTGGTTTTGCATTATCTATTACAGTTGTAGAAACACTGTCTGCACAGCCGTTGATGGTATTGGTGACTTTAAGCGTATAATCACCGGCCTTCTGAACTTCTATCATGAGCGTAGATGCAGTATATCCATTAGGGCCTGTCCAATTATAAATTGCATTTTCCGCAGCTGAGAAGCCTATCAGCGGTATAGTAGGATTCAGACAGGTAATGCTGCCCGGATTGGTGATGGAGATCCCCGTTGGCGCTCCTGTGCTTTCGTCTACTATGGTATTTGCAGAAGTGGTGCAACCATTCACCGGGTCGGTGGCGGTAAGCGTATAGGTACCGCCCCTTCTTACCGTAGCGGTGAGGGTATTAGCTGTGTAACCTTCTGGTCCTATCCAGCTATAATTCATTCCTGGGGCTGAAACAGTACCGGTAATAGTGGCGGGCGTGTTACAGGTTACTTTACCCGTGTGGCTGGCGGTTATTGCCGGCGGTTGTACGATGTTTTCGGTAACTTCCACCTGCCCTTCAGCAGTACAACCATTGTCCGGGTTGATGATATAACATTTATAAGTGCCGGGCTTGGTCACTGAAATAGTGCGCGTATCGCCTACTACCAGGAAGCCTCTGCCCCAGGTAAAGATAGCATTCGGTATGGACGTGTTAGCGGTTAAGATGGCTGGGGTAGCGGTACAGGTAAGCTGTATGGGCGTAGCCGATACCGTAAGATCAGGGCTCGTTGTATCCACGAGC